>JBCDHN010000368.1:0-4303 GCA_038749915.1 Verrucomicrobiota bacterium
GAAAAGATCTACCAGACGAATCCAAGCCCCCACGCCATGTTGGGCTGAGTCCGGAGGAACAGGGGAAACTCAAGGTTCGTCAACAGGATGTCTGGATCTGGACCCGTCGTCTCGAGCGTTATGAACCCATGGTGCAGACGGTCTATAATGGACCGGATCCCAAGTTTCTCAATGCGCGCAAGTTGCGGATGGACGCACGGGCCAACAATCAATGGCGACCAGATAGTCATATTCTGACCGGTGGCGCTCTGGAGGCACCTGGAGAGAAGGTTTCTCCCGGAGTGTTGAGTGCCCTCGGGGTTCCGGTTGATGAAGCTGCGGAGGATCCTTTCACCGTCACCGACGAACTTGAAGGTAGACGGCTTGCCGTTGCCAAGTGGATTGCTGATCCTCGCAACCCTCTGACCTCAAGGTCTTTCGTGAACCGGGTCTGGCAGTATCATTTTGGGAAGGCTCTTGCCGGTAATCCCAACAATTTCGGGGTGAAAGGCGCCAAGCCGACGCACCCGGAATTGCTTGACTGGTTGGCGGCTGATTTTGTGGATAATGGTTGGAAGATCAAGCGTCTGCATCGGCTTATCATGACGTCGCAGACTTATCAGCAGGCAGGGCATCATGCCGATCAGGAGAAACTGAGCACTTCGGACCCCAACAACGATCTGCTGGCGTTTTTTCCTTCCCGCCGTCTTACCGCTGAAGAGATTCGCGACGGAATGCTGATGATCACGGGAGAGTTGAATCGAAGGCAGGGAGGGTTGCCGGCCATGCCGGAGATGAACCTGGAGGTGGCGCTTCAGCCGCGTATGATTCAGTTCTCGTTGGCTCCTGCCTATCAGCCCTCCCCAACTCCCGAGGAAAGGAATCGTCGGAGCATCTATGCCTACCGAGTCAGGGGCCTTGCCGATCCATTCCTGGAGACCTTCAATCAGCCAAATCCAAATGATTCTTGTGAAGATCGGGATTCAGCATCGGTATCCCCACAGGCGTTCACCTTGTTGAACAGTGATGTGACCACCGCGCGATCAATCGCTTTCGCGTTGCGCTTGGAGAGGGAAGCAACGGGGCTGGACGAACAGGTTGATCGGGCGATTCATTTGGCGTTTGGAAGAAAGCCAACATCTGCCGAGCACCACAAGCTGCTGTCTTATATTCGGGAGATGCAGAATTACCATCGCTCGACATCGCCTACGCCGAGGGATTACCCCACGGAGATCACCAGATCCTTGGTGGAGGAGTTCACCGGCGAGCCGTTTGAGTATCAGGAACTTCTGCCCGCATTTGAGAATTACGTGCCGGACAAGCAGGCTGCAGAAGTCAGTCCGGAAACGCGGGCGCTTGCCGATCTCTGTCTTCTTCTTTTCAACAGCAACGAATTCATCTACCTTTACTAAAAATGACCACCAATATTTGTTCACGCCCCTTATCCACGGCCGCCAGTCGCCGTGAATTCCTTTATGGACTTGGAGCCTCGTTAGGTTCGGTTGCCATGTCCGATATGTTCGCGAAGGAAGCTCCCCTGACGCCGCGCGATCCCATGATTCCGGCCAAGGCGAAAAACGTGATTATGCTTTTCATGGAGGGAGGTCCCAGCCATGTCGACACGTTTGATCCCAAGCCGAAACTGACGGAGCTGCATAAGACGGAATCGAAGAGCACCAAGAGTCTCGCCAATGGATTCAAGTTCTATGTAGGAAGCCCGTTCAAGTTCGATAAAGTTGGGCAAGCCGGTATCGAAATGTGTGATCAATGGAAGTTCCTTCGCGACCCCGAAGTCGCTGACGAGCTGTGCAATTATCGCGGCTGTCAGGCGGAATCGCTCAATCATCCGGAAGCTTTGTTTCACATGAATACGGGAAGCCGCCTCGGAGCGGATCCCGCGTTGGGTGCGTGGGCAACCTATGGCCTTGGCAGTGTGAACCAAAACCTTCCCGGCTATGTCGTGATGACTGAACTGGCCCTGCCACAGGGAGGCTCACGCAACTGGTCGAACGGGTTCCTGCCAGCCTTTTATCAAGGAACTCGACTGCGCCCGACCGGTTCACCCATATTGAATCTGAAATCGCAACCGAACAAGACTCGGGAACATCAGCGCAAAGCCCTCGATACGCTCGCTTTCCTCAATAATCAGCACGCGGCGAAAAATCCTCAACACGACGAATTGGCGGCGCGGATGGAGTCCTATGAGTTGGCTTATCGCATGCAGATGGAGGTTCCCGAGGTCATGGACCTTGAAGGTGAGCCTGAATACATTCGTGAGATGTATGGGATGAACGAAAAGGAAACTGCGACGTTCGGAAAGCAGTGCCTGATGGCACGCCGCATGGTTGAAAAAGGGGTGCGGTTTGTGCAGATCTTCTCAGGAGGTTGGGATAGCCATGATTATCTTGAGCGAGGTCACAGTTCGCGAATCAGAAGCGTGGATCGTCCAATGGCCGCGCTGATCAAGGATCTGAAACAGCGTGGAATGTTGGAAGACACGCTAGTGGTTTGGACGGGGGAATTCGGTCACACTCCTGACAACAACAAACGGGGAGGCGTATATTCGCTGGGGCGTGGGCACAATGCGGATGCCATGTCCATGTTGCTCGCCGGTGGGGGAGTGAAGCCTGGAATTGTTGGAGCCACGGATGAAATTGGATCGGAAGCGGTTGATGTGAATCATCCCATTCGCGATTTTCACGTCACGCTGCTTCACCTGTTGGGGTTGGATGACAACAAGCTGACTTACTTCCACGCCGGACGCTATAAACAGTTGTCCCAGTTTGGTGGTCAGTTGATACCTGAGTTGATCGCTTAGGCTTTCAACGCTTCCGCATCTCCTGCCTCCGCATCGGCATGGTGTCGATGAGGGCAAAGAGAGACTCCAGACTAATTTGGTCACCGGATTGACGGCGTTTCACACCGCCATCTTTTCCGATCAGAACGAGTTGCAGCTTGTCACCTGAAAAACCAAGACGAGTACGCAAGGTAGACCGTTCAGTTTCGGAAAGCTTGGTTGCATAGCCGGGGGATCGTTTGGGGATCTTTCCTACGTGGAAAATGCGAAGGTCTCGATCTGTCAACTCGGCCTTCTCATGGGTAATCTGCTTTTCAAGGCGTGTGAGGCCTGACTTCGAGGCTGCATTGTCTGAAGCGTGAACCACGATCAGACGATTCTTCCAGCGGTATTTGGCAAGAGGATTGTCGGCCATGAGAGAAGTGGGCAATACGTGGAGAAAAACAAGAAGGGAGGGGATCGCCAAGCTGGATCTCATAGTTGGAATACGGAGTGAGCGTGATTCTGGATTGCAGGTGATGGTTGCAACAGATCGGAACCTCCGTTCGTTAGCCATTCAAAATGTCGATGTCTTCTCCAGTTGTGGCGATTGCCGGGGCGAGCGGATTCGTTGGTTCGTGGTTGCTCCGCGGGCTGGATGGATCCTTTGACTTGATTGGGCTTTCCCGCTCCTTGCGTGCGGCGCGTTCAGAGTCCCGCATTACGTGGCGCCAAGCCGATCTGTTCTCCTTGCCAAAGCTGATCGCGGCGATGGAAGGAGCCGATACTGCGATTTACCTCGTCCATTCCATGCTGCCCAGTTCGCGAATGGTGCAGGGGAATTTCGCGGATCTCGATCTTCTGTTGGCCGACAATTTTGTCCGGGCAGCTGATCAAGCTGGAGTGAAGCATATCATCTATCTGGGCGGCTTGATTCCCGAGGATGACGCCACTCTTTCGGACCACTTGTCGAGTCGGAAAGAAGTTGAGGAAGTGCTTAGAAGCCGATCGATGGAGGTGACCGTCCTCAGATCCGGACTGGTGTATGGGAGGGGCGGCTCATCAATCAGAATTCTGCTGCAGCTGGTGCGGCGGTTGCCGGTGATGGTGTTGCCGCGCTGGACTCGGAAGCTGACGCAATCAACCGATGTGAGGGATGTGGTTCGGGCAATCCAGCTCTGCCTCACGGATTCTCGGTTTCAAGGGGGGACCTGGGATATCGCAAGCCATGAGCCGATGACCTATCGCGACATGATCATGCAATCGGCCAAGGTGTTGGGAATTCGCCCTCACACGGTCGATTTTCCTGCCAACTTCATCGGACTGTCCAAATTGTGGGTTTCGGTCATCAGCCAGACGTCGCCAAGTTTGGTCAATCCGTTGTTGGCCAGTTTGCGACACTCAATGAAGGCAAGAGACAACGCCCTTCTCCTCGAGTTGAAAAAGGAGGCTGTCCCATTCGAGCAGTCGGTCAAAGATTCTGTGGATGAGAATGGTCGACCGGTCGATCTCTCCGCGCCCGGTCAGCGTCGCCGAAGACGCCGCCGA
>JBCDHN010000369.1:0-4303 GCA_038749915.1 Verrucomicrobiota bacterium
CAAAAATCGATCCAGCTGCACGATTTGGGATAGTAGAATGGCGTTTCCTCAAACCCTCGGAAATAAAACTTCAAATACTCTCCTTCCTCATCTTGCTTCACGAGGAACTTGGATGCCCTTCCCTCCTTCCCTGGCTGAAATAGCCAGTGAGCAACCTCGTCGATCCCCGGGCGGTCGAAGTTCGAATGCAAAAAACTGGCAAGATAGGGCCTTATGACCCGAAAACGCTTGGGAAGCATGGAGTAGTTTGATTAAGACCGCATGATATTACATGCTTCCTAACACTTTTTCCACCACTTCTGCGGTTTTTGCGATGGCCGCTTCATCGTGGGCCATGGACATGAAGCCAGCCTCATATTGAGAAGGGGCGAAATACACTCCCTCTTCAAGGCACCCCCAAAAGAAACGGCTGAAAGCCCCGAAGTCCGCCTCGGTGACATCGTCAACACTCCAAACTTCCCTGTCGGTAAAGAACAGACAGAACATCGATCCAACCCGGTGCAGCGTGAGATTCAGTCCCGACTTCTCGATGGCTTCTCTCGCACCTGCCTCAAAATTGGCCCCCACTTTTTCGAGCTTGGCATAGCCATCGGCACGATCGAGCTCACGCAACTGAGCCAGGCCCGCCGCCATGGCCAGCGGGTTACCCGACAAAGTTCCAGCCTGATAAACGGGACCATCGGGCGCCAGACAGTCCATAATCTCTGCTTTTCCGCCGAAGGCGCCCACGGGCAATCCTCCCCCAATTACTTTCCCCATCGCAGTCAGGTCCGGCGTAACGCCAGTCAACTCCTGGACCCCACCTTTCGCCAGTCGGAACCCGGTCATCACTTCGTCAAAAATCAACACTGCTCCGTGTTCCCGGGTCGTTTCACGGAGAAACTCCAGATAGCCATCCCGTGGGAAAATGAGCCCGGCATTTGCCGGATAAGGCTCCAGAATTACGGCGGCTATGCGATCTCCTTCCGCAGCAAAAACGTTCCTAACCGCCTCTTCATCGTTAAACGGGAGCGTTATCGTCAAAGATGCGAACTCATCCGGTATCCCGGCGCTGTCTGGCTTTCCATGCGTCATCGCTCCACTTCCCGCTGCCACCAGCAACGAATCCACATGGCCATGATAGCAACCGATGAACTTTACGATCAAATCCCGCCCGGTGAAGCCGCGAGCCAATCGAACGGCCGTCATCGTCGCCTCCGTCCCGCTGTTCACCATCCTTACCTTCTCGATCGAAGGAACCCAATCAACGATGAGCTGCGCCATCTCCACTTCATAAGGGTTCGGAATTCCGAAACTCACACCCAGTTGGGCCGCATCGGATATCGCATCCAGAACAACCTGTGGCGCGTGTCCGAGAATGGCGGGCCCCCAGGTCCCGACGTAATCCACCAACTCTTTCCCATCCACATCCCAGATCCGGCAACCTTTGGCCTTTTCCACAAAAAAAGGGTCGCCATCGACGTTCCGAAACGCCCGCACCGGGGAGTTGACTCCGCCGGGGATCACTTGCTTGGCTGCTTCGAAGAGTTGATGTGATCGGGCCGTTTCTGTCATCATTACATTTTGTTGCGCAAGTTCGCTTCGTCAAAACGTCTACGTGAGATTTGCGATTTTTGCTTCGTCTTGCTCATCGAAAAACTACACACACACTATGAAAACGTTTACTTGCTCTTCCCTTCTGTTTGGGCTGCTAGCCTTGACCGGTTCCATTCAGGCCGAACTTAGCCGCGAAACAGGAGCCATTTATCTCGAAGACGTTCTGGAGCCGGAACAGTCCGTCGTTCTCCGAGTCATTCATCCCGCACCGATTTACTATCAGCTTGATGGCAAACGAAGGCTCGGAACTCTTCGTTTGGGATTTGACGCCGAAATCGTGGCCATCAGCCAGAAGGCCTACATGGTCCGGGCAAAGGCCCAACATGCAGACGTCAAAGGTTGGATCTCCCCCCAGGCGCTGCAAGCCCATAACGGCGCCGACTTCGTCAAAATTCTGGGTCAACTCTATCAGCGCCAATTGGTCGTCAAAGAATTGATCGAAAGGCGCCAGGTTGCTTTGGGGATGACCTTTCGGGAGGTTGAAAGATCGTTGGGTAATCCGGATCGAATCAACTCCGCCATCGATGCCTCAGGAAAACAGGACACTCTTGAATATGTCACCTACAAGCGGGTGGCGCAGCCGATCACGCGCTTTGATGAGTTTGGTGTGCCTTATTCGGACTTCGTTTACGTTAATGTGGAAATCGGGAAAGTCGCCGTTGGCCTGGTCGATGAGATCGTTCAGAGCATCAACCATGTGGAATCAGCTCGAAACTGCGGCAGTGGAGTCACCCTGCTTCCGCCTCCTCCCCTGGTCTTTTAATTGGGCCATTTTGCCCCACAAAAAACCTTTTCAGTTGTGCCATATTGGCTCATGAAGGGCAAATGAGGCGGGTTTTTTGCCGTTTTGAGCTGGAATGAAAAATGCTCGCTAGTGGTTAACAAAAACCTTCCCACCACGAAATGTCTTTGAACAAATTAACCACGAAATTACAGGAAGCCCTTCAGGAGGCGCAGGAAATTGCCAACTCTTTCGGTCACGCAGAAATTGGCCCTGCTCATGTCGTCTTATCACTCACCCGTCAGGACGGGGGCCTTGCCGGCTCGCTTTTCGAGAAAATTGGCGGTCAGGCACCACAAATTTCTCAGCTTTCAACGGATTATCTGGAACGACTGCCCAGAACCCAAGGCGCACTCCCTCAAGCGCAACTTGGAAGGGAGCTTAGTGAAGTCCTCCAACACGCCGACAAAGAGCGAGAGCGCCTCGCAGATGACTTCATCAGCATTGAGCATTTCCTGCTTGCGGCGGCATCTTCGAAAACATCCACGGGGGACCTCCTCCGCAATGGGGGAGCCACGCAGCAGGCTCTTGAATCCGCGCTGAAAGACATTCGGGGTAGTCAACGCGTTACCGATCAGGATCCCGAGGGTAAATATCAGACCCTTGAAAAATACGGAACGGATCTAACCGAACTAGCGAGGTCGGGAAAAATCGACCCCATTATTGGTCGGGACGAGGAGATCCGCCGCGTCATGCAGATTCTCTCTCGACGCACCAAGAACAATCCCGTTCTCATTGGCGAACCGGGAGTCGGTAAGACCGCCATTGCAGAGGGACTTGCCCGCCGGATTGTCAGTGGAGATGTTCCCGACAGCCTGAAAAACAAACGGTTGGTTGCCATGGACCTGGGTGCAATGATCGCCGGCGCCAAGTATCGCGGCGAATTTGAGGATCGGCTCAAAGCCTTCCTCAAGGAAGTAGTTTCGAGCGAGGGCCAAATCGTCCTCTTCATCGACGAGTTGCATACGATCGTCGGTGCGGGTGCGTCGGAAGGAGCGGTGGATGCCTCCAACCTGCTCAAGCCCCAGTTGGCTCGGGGGGAACTTCACACGATTGGAGCCACAACGCTGGACGAATATCGTAAGCATATCGAAAAGGACGCAGCCTTGGAGCGACGTTTCCAGCCGGTGACTGTGGGAGAGCCGACGGTGGAGGATACCATCGCCATTTTGCGGGGCATCAAAGAGCGTTATGAAGTTCACCATGGTGTCAGGGTCAAAGACTCCGCTCTGGTTGCGGCCGCAAATCTCTCGAATCGCTACATCTCAGACCGTTTTCTGCCCGACAAAGCCGTTGATCTGGTCGACGAAGCGGCATCGCGTCTCAAAATCGAACTCGACTCCATGCCTACGGAGATCGATCAGCTGGAACGCCAGGGCATGCAATTGGAAATGGAGCGGCAGGCGCTGGCCAAAGAAAAGGACGACGCTTCCAACGAGCGATTGCAGCGGGTGGAGCGTGAACTGGCCGAGATCAATGAACGGGCGGACCAAATGAAAGCCCAGTGGCAGCAGGAAAAAGGCGTGATCGATGAAGTGCGAAAAACTCAAGAGGCGATTGAGACTTCCAAGAACGAGCTGGAACAAGCGCAAAGACTTGGAGACCTGGCTCAGGCCAGCGAAATCCAGTATGGGATTCTTCCGGATCTGGAAAAATTGCTGGAGGCGCAAAACGAACGCCTGCAACAACAGAGCCGAATCCTGAAGGAGGAGGTCACGGAGGAAGATATCGCCAAAGTGGTTGCCAGTTGGACGGGAATTCCGGTAACGCGGCTCCAGGAAGGCGAACGTAGCAAGCTGACCCAGATGGAGGACCGACTTGCTCAACGTGTGATTGGTCAGGTCCAAGCGGTTGAGGCCGTTTCCAATGCCGTCCGCCGAGCGCGAGCCGGATTGCAGGACGAAAATCGGCCGATCGGCTCTTTCC
>JBCDHN010000370.1:0-4301 GCA_038749915.1 Verrucomicrobiota bacterium
GCGGGTCCATGAGGCGGCGACCGATGGAAGCTGCTCCACGAACCGTAACGTCGTGATTGGGGAACTCCTTTCTCGCAACCTCACTCGCAGAATAGATGGACGCCCCACTTTCGTTCACCATCACGACGGGCGGAGAACCGGGAAGCCCGAGTTCTTTCACGAACGATTCGGTTTCTCGACTCGCCGTGCCATTTCCTATCGCAATCGCCTCGATCTTATATTGTTGAACCAACTTCGTCAGCCTGGAGGCGGACTCAGCAAGTTTCTCTGGGGAGCCGATAATGTGAATCACATCATGAGTGAGCAGTTGTCCCTGAGCGTCGAGGCAGACGGTCTTGCAACCGGTTCGAAACCCTGGATCCAGGGCAAGAACTCGCTTCTGTCCGAGAGGGGAGGCGAGCAGGAGTTCCCGCAGATTCTCCGCAAAAACCCGGACCGCGTCTTCGTCCGCCTGCCTTCGACTGATCGTTCGCATCTCCGTCTCCATCGAGGGAAAGAGCAAGCGCTTGCAGCCGTCTTCGGCGGCGAGAGTGACCTGATGGCCGCAAGCGTCATTTGCGGTCACGAACTCTCGCTCAGCCGTTCGGAAACCGCGTTCGTTGGGGATCTCGATCTGCACGCGAAGAAATCCTTCTTTCTCTCCCCGGCGCATCGCGAGGAGGCGGTGGGAAGGAATCGATTTGAGTTTCTCGCTCCAATCGAAGTAGTCGCGAAATTTGGCGGCGTCAGGATCGGCCTCCTTCTTTTTGATGACCTTCGAGACAATGACTCCGTCAGTCTCGAAAATGCGTCGAACCTCGCGCCGAATCTGTGGATCATCGCTCACTTGTTCTGCGATAATATTGCGAGCTCCGCCCAAAGCTGATTCGACGTCAGGGACTTCAAGCTCAGGATTAATATAGTTCGCGGCTTCGGTCTTTGGATTGCTCCCGCTTCCCTGCTGATTCAGTAAAAAATTGGCGAGTGCTTCCAATCCGCGTTCCTTGGCGATCGTGGCTCGCGTTCGACGTTTGGGACGAAACGGAGCGTAGAGATCTTCCAGGGCGTTGAGCGTTTCGGCATTGGTGATGGCTCTACCCAACTCCTCGGTATGATGATCCCGTTCCTTGAGCGACTTGAGAATGGCTTCTCGACGCGATTCCAGCTCGCCCAGTTGCTGGAGTCGATCCCTGACCTTGGCAATGGCCACCTCGTCGAGGGAGCCGGTGGCTTCTTTGCGATAGCGGGCCAGAAAGGGGATGGTAGCACCTTCCGAAAGCAGTGTTGCCGTGGTTTGCACCTGGCCGGGGCGTAGCGCCAGTTCTTTTGCGATCCGAGCTGAAAAGTCAGATTTAGGGAGTGTTAGGGCCATGACCGATCCTTTACCCAGACTCAGGGAAATCGCAAACCGCGAATGATCTTCCGACCGTCCTAGGGAACCGTGTTGGATGTTCCCTGGAGATCATTCACCGCTTTGTTGGCTACACGGATGATGTATTTGTTGGGCTGATTTTTGAGAGCCGCCTGCAATTCAGGGAGCGCCGGTCTGGCAAGGTCTTCGAGTTCGTCCAGAGCGATAGCGGCCTGGAGACGTGCCCATTGCTGGCTCCCGCTCAGTTCTTTGGCAAGAACAGGAACCCCGGTGCTTTCCTCGCCCATCCGGCTGAGGGCTCTCGCCGCTGCAATTCGCACGCTGGGTGCGGGATCCTCCAACGCAGTTGTCAGTTTCTGAAGCAGTTCGGGAGTCGATTTTGGTGGCGAATTGCCAAGGCCGGTTGCGGCCCAGTAGCGAATCGCTGCGTCTTTGTGATCCAGAGCTGCCTGAAATTGAGGGAGAGCGGAGTCTTCGCTCGAAGCGAGGGTTGCAATTTCAGTGAGTTCAGCCAGAAACTCGATTCCTCCCTCCCGATGAAGAATTTGGTAGCGCGAACCAGCCGCCTCTTCGCGAATCTCAATTTCGCTTTCCGGAAGCAAGCCAAGATCGCCAGCTTCGTTTTGCCAATCGCGCAACGCCGAGCGCATCTCTGCCATTTGCTCGGCGTAGGTTGGGTCGCCCGCGAGATTGTTGATCTCGTGAGGGTCTTCTTCGAGGTCATAAAATTCTTCGACAGGTTTTTGCGTTGCGGAAAAGAGTTTGCCGACTTCGCTGAGTTCTCCGCTTTCTTCTGCTTTCCGGATCTCCCGCATGGTTGCTCCTTTTTCAGGAGTGTTCATGTATTGATAGTAGGGTTTCAGCGGTTCGAAGTTACGAATATAACGAAAACGGGGCCCTCGAACTGCGCGGATAATATCATAACGTTCGTCCATCCTGTCACGAGCGCCAAAGACATACTTTGGGGGAGAGGAAGCCGCTTCTCCAAGAAACGCTCGGCCCTGCATGTGATCAGGAATCGCAACACCGGCAAGGCTTAGGACCGTGGGGCCAAAATCGACAGAACTGATCATTTGGGAATCGACGTCAGGTGCTTGGCCAGGCGTATGAACGATTAATGGAATTCTCGTTCCTGAATCGTAGAGCCAACGCTTCGCGCGCGGCATTCCAACCCCATGATCTGACCAGAAAAAAACAATCGTGTTGTCAAGTAGGCCGGCATCTTCCAGCGCCTTGAGATGATCTCCGGCCCAGGCGTCCATCGCCGTGATCAGTTCATAGTTTCGTTTCCAATCTTCCCGGGTCACCGGAGTGTCTGGATAATAGGGGGGGAGCGTGGTCAAAGTGTCAGGAGACTGACGCTGTTCCGGCGCCAGGTCGTCGGTGACTTTGGTATACTTGGATTCACTGGCAATTCCGCTCTCGTGACATCCTGTAAAGTTGAAGACAGCAAAAAATGGCTGATCATCATCACGATTTTTCCAATGCGCTTTGCTGCTGTTCTCGTTCCAAATTTCTTTGGGGCTTGGGGTGCCAAATTGATAGTCGGTCTTGCTGTTGTTGGTGCAGTAGTAGCCCGCTTCGCGAAGATACATGGGGAACGGACTCACAAAATCAGGCAAGGCCGCCTTGCAGCGCATATGATGGGTGCCGATCGCAGTTTGATACATTCCCGTAATGATTGTGGAACGGCAAGGCGCGCAGACTCCGGCAGCGGTAAAGGCATGCGTGTAGCGGCTCCCCTTGGCGGCAAGTGCATCGAGATGAGGAGTAATCGCGTGAGGATCGCCATAGCAACCGAAATGCGGGCCAATGTCCTCTGCGGACAGCCATAAAATATTGGGGCGCTCTTTGCTCAGCGCGGTGGAAGCAGAGAAGACGAAAACGGCGAGCAACAAAGCTGGGAGCGGGGTTTGCATGAGGCCCACCTGACATCCTGCTGCGGAGATTGCAAATCCTGGAATCCTGCTCTAACTCTCCTCAATGAACCCCACTTCTCGAATTTCCCGCCGCAATCTTCTTGGAACGTCCGCATTGGCCGCCAGTGGAGTCCTTGGAGCCTCCACCCAGCTTTCTCGGGGCGCGGATGAGCAACCATCCTTCAAATACTGCCTGAACATGTCGACGATTCGGGGACACGAACTCGACGCCGCTCAGGAAATCGAGGTAGCCGGGAAAGCTGGATACGATGCCATTGAGCCGTGGTTTCGGAAAATCAATGCCTACGTCGAAGGAGGAGGAGAGCTATCTGACCTGAAAAAGCGAATCGACGATCATGGAATGACGGTTGAAAGCGCGATCGGATTTGCTTCCTGGATTGTTGACGATGAAGACAAGCGCAAAGCCGGCTTTGAGGAAGCCAAGCGCGACATGGACACGATCGCGCAGCTTGGTGGGAAGCGGATCGCAGCGCCACCGGCTGGAACACGGGAGGCCGTGGATCTCGATAAAGCGGCGGAACGCTATCACGAGCTTCTCGACCTGGGTGACGAGTTCGGCGTCATCCCCCAGGTCGAAATGTGGGGAGGTCATGCCGCCATCGGAACGGTCGAGAAAGCCATCTATGTAGCGATTCGATCAGGACACCCCAAGGCCTGTTTCCTTGGTGATGTCTACCACACCTACAAAGGAGGATGTAGTTTTGACTCCTTCAAACTCTTAGGGCCCAATTCACTTCAATCCTTTCACATGAACGATTACCCGGCTGACCCGCCGTGGGAAACGATCAAGGATTCCGATCGGGTTTATCCCGGCGATGGAATTGCCCCGGTTGTGGAACTGCTAAAGACCTTTGTGGGCATCGGGGCTTATCCCGCCTTGTCGTTGGAGCTGTTCAACAAGAGCTATTGGGCTCAGCCGGTTGACGAAGTGGCGAAAACCGGTCTCGAGAAAATGAAGGCCTGTGTTGCTGCCATCTAATAATCCTGAATCATCTCGAACTCGACCATGA
>JBCDHN010000371.1:0-4298 GCA_038749915.1 Verrucomicrobiota bacterium
GTAGTCGATCCCCGGTTCCTGCGAGGCAGCTCGCGCCTGGTCCAGACTGTGGGTCGACTTCCCAACCAGCATTTCTGAGCCCACGATCTCACGCACTTCCTCGATGGGTTGGTCGTCCTGACCAACGTGAACACCGTCCACCGCAAAGGTTGCCGCGATTTCGGGATAGTCGTTAATGATGAGGGGGATACCAGCATTCCGACAAATGGGAAGCAACTCAGCCGTATAGCCCTCGATCTTTTCAACGGGCACATTTTTGGCTCGCAACTGAACCACATCCACCCCGCCTTCGAGCATCTTGCTCAACACAGACTTCAGTTCGGACTCCTCCACGTAGCCGAGGTCGAGAATTCCGTAGAGATGGCAGTCGGCGATTTGTCGCATAGGCCGGAGAGCTAGTGCCGGATTTACAGCTTTGCAATTGTGAGGTAGCGGTGAGGACCCTCGCCATTCTCATGCGTTACGACCCCATCGATCCCCAACTCTTTGTCGAAAACCGAGCGAAACTTGCCGCCAAGCTCAAGCCGGGCAGCTTCGCCGTGATTCACTCCAATGACATCATGCCGCAAAGCGCGGACGGATCGATGCGGTTCTATCAAAGCAGCGACTTATTCTGGCTTACCGGGGTGGACCAGGAAGAAACAACGCTCATCCTCAATCCACATGCCTCAAACCCCGCAGACCGCGAGATGCTCTTTGTTCGGGAGACATCGGACCTGATCAGAATCTGGGAAGGCAACAAGTTGACGGCCGAGGAGGCTACGACCGTCTCCGGAATCGAGAACGTGAGATGGTCGGATCGCTTCGAAAGCGAGTTTCGCCGCTGCATGAAGGATTGGAAGACGCTCTACCTCAACGCGAACGAACATCCGCGAAATGCCAGTGAGGTGGAAACCCGCGAAGAACGGTTTCGCAAGCAGTGCCAGATCCGCTACCCCCAACATCGCTATGAACGCCTCGCTCCCCTCACCTACCCTCTTCGCGCAGTCAAATCCGAGAGCGAGATCCAACTTCTGCGCACGGCTTGTGACATCACGGAAAAGGGCTTTCGCCGGGTTTGCCACTTTCTCAAACCCGGGGTGAAGGAATACGAAATCGAGGCTGAGTTTATCCATGAGTTCATGCAACACCGCTCTCGAGGATTTGCCTACAATCCGATCATCGCAACGGGAGGCAATGCCTGTGTTTTGCACTATCTTGACAACAATGACACCTGTCGGGATGGGGATTTACTGCTGTTGGATGTCGCCGCCGAGTATGCCCATTACAACGCCGATCTCACAAGAACCATCCCTGTGAACGGAAAATTCACGGACCGTCAACGCGCCGTCTACAATGCGGTCCTGAACGTGTTCAAAGCTTGCCGCGAGGAGCTTCTCAAGCCCGGTGTTGAGATCAAGGCCTATCAGAAAGAAGTTGGCAAATGCATGGAGGCGGAGTTGCTAAGCCTGGATCTGCTGGATCCGGCCAAGGTTGCGGAGGAACGGGCCAAGGACAGCACCGAAGCTGAGGTGAAGGAGGAAAACCGGCTCTACCGAAAGTACTTCATGCACGGAACTTCCCACAGTCTTGGACTTGACGTTCACGATGTTACGCCTGCCAATCGAATCGTTCTCGAAGGCGCAGTCTACACCATTGAACCCGGGATCTATCTGCCCGAGGAAGGTTTTGGGATCCGGCTCGAAAACGATGTCGTTGTGAAGTCCGGAGCCAATGTGGATCTGCTCGAAAACGTGCCGATCGAAGCCGAAGACATTGAGGCCCTGATCGCTGGAGAGTGAATAAAACCGGGGCAAAATCGTCCGTTTAGCCGGACCACATCTGCGGAAGAAATGGCTTGGCCTGACTGAGAAATGGGCCGATCCTTTCCTTACATCCCTCACTTTATCCCTATTTCCCATGAAAGAATCACCCGAAAGCCAGGAGCCCAAACCGCTCGTCAAAAAAGTAGCGGTTAGCTTCGTCGGACTCCTCTCTCTCGCCTGGATTTTTGTCCCGGACCCCACCGATGTAGTCCCCGTGCTCGGGTGGCTCGACGAGGCTGCTGCGGCCGGCATTTTTCTCGCCTGTCTCAACTACTTGGGAATTCCCGTCGGCAAACTCAAATCACTTTTTGACAAAGGGGAGCAAGCTCGAACCAATCAGGAAGCAACGGAGGAAAAAACCGTTAAAGGAAAGGTTGTTGAAAACTAATCGTCCCGATTGGCAAGTCCCTTAGAATGAATCTCGAACCGCTCTTGGCAGACCATCTGCCAAGCGGTTCTTTTTTTGCAAACCCGTCTGGCATTTTTACGAGAAATCTGCTCTTTTTGAGATAAGCGAACGCCCCTATGCCGCTCCCTCGTTCGAAGTCCCAAATCCTCTCCGTCTCGTTGATTTTTTTAGCGCTGTTGCATATCGCATCCGCGCAGGAAAAGAACGTATCGCTTAGCGTCAGTTTTGACCTCGACGAACCAAGCGTATTGCTCTTTCCGGGACAATCCGCAACCGCCGAAGTTCAAGTGATCGCTCACCCCAGCGAAGCGGCTGTCTGGAAGGGAGTTCAAATGCGTTTTGTCGCTCGCCAGGCTGCCGACGGCAGTGCCAATAAAGCGCTGCCGGTGGGAGTCGTTGCCCTCCACGCCGGAAGCCGTCGCAGACTCAGCGTTAGTCCGGACAAGTGGTATTACGCGAACTATTTCGGCCTGGGACAGCACAAGGGCGTCCTCTCGTTCGAAGTTACTCACCAGCATACCTCGAATCATCCGGTCGAACTGTTTGCCGAAGTTGATTCTGCAAACGCGGATCGGGGTTCGACAGCACCGTTTCAGATCCGGTGCGCAGACATCCAGCTGGTTGATCTTCGAGACCTTACCAGCCCGGGAGACGATGACACCATTTCCGACGGTGATACGGCCTGGCTGACCCACTATCAGACAGATTCCTTTGACCTCCCCATCATGCCCAGACTTGAAGCCAGGATCGAAGGATTACCGACCGAATACACCGTACACTGGCTTATGCAAAGTCGCTATGGCCGCCGCGGCGACCGGGACAAGATTCAGTTCCCTGAAAAGGGCTGGCTGGACGTCGCCGGTGATGAAGCCTGGAAAGCCTATTCCACCTACCACGACCGCTTTTTCGGTGGAGAAGCAAAGTTGAGTTTCAAGATCCAGGATGACAACGGCGATTACATCCATGCCGGTTCGCGACCTTTCGAAATCAAATGCCGCAACCCTCGCGACGAAAGCGCCAAAACCTTTATCAAGAAAATTCAGGGCGAGGAGTTTTGGTTTGCTTGGGCCATCTCCCAACATGAAAGCCGGCAGAACAGACGGGTGTTTAACCAATTCAACAGTGCCGGAACGGTCGCTTTCGAACCAAACTTTGGGCCACCGGATGGATGGGGCATTTTTCAGATCGATTCAGCACGAGGAGCCGAAGTCACCACCGAAGAAGTCTGGGACTGGCGGGTGAATATCAGAGCGGGCCTCGACGAATTGAATACCGCCAAGAGAGATACCAAAAAGTATTTTGACGCGATCAAAAAGACCTACCCGACCAAATGGGAAGAACCACCCAAGACCTACAAACCACCAGGTTGTAAAACAACCCTAACCGGTGAAGAAGCCAGCATCATGCAGTTGTACAATGGGGCTGCGGTAGTGCGCAAACTCAAGAACCGTTACAATACCTGGTCTTATTATCGGAGTTGTTGGCAATTCTATCCCGGTAACCCCAGCGGCAAGCGCTGGAAGTTCATTAAGAATCGGAACAACTATGTCTACAAGGTGGTTCATCATGAGATAGAAGGTGATATGCCAACTGAGGAATAAGCTATGCAGATTCAACTCCTAATCGGCACGCTTCTCCTGGGCCAGATTGCTGTGTTCGCGGCAGATCCCATCATGAATCCCATGCGGGACTTTCTGAAGCACTTTGATGCTCTTGACCCCAGAGATGTCATCAAAACTGAGCCCGACCTGAACGGTGATGGCGTTCCTGAAATTCTTCTTACCTATAACAATACCGTCAATGGTCGTCAGGGTAATATCTGGGTCCTTTATCGCTCGCTTCCCGGTGGAGGTTACGAGAGGATTGATGAACTAACGACCGGCGCTCCAATTGAATTCCACCAGAAAGCATCAGCGATAAAAAAGAGGAGCGGTGGAGCTGACATTGTCCGCTACAGTCCGGGCGGTTCTGGAAGAGGCGTCATCAGCAGTTTCAATCTTGGTTCCGAAGGCGTTGGCGAAACTGTGATTCGGGAAATCTCTGCCGCGGGAAGCGATGCCGCCACGTATCAGGCGATGTTCAAC
>JBCDHN010000372.1:0-4298 GCA_038749915.1 Verrucomicrobiota bacterium
CTGTCGGGTGCCTTTGGGTAAGGTCCGGAAGTTTTTTCAGAAAACGTGTTATGATTTTTCGTCTGCGGCAGTGATGGGGTGATGCAACGTTCCAACCCCTTTTCCAACATCCTTTTTGGGGCCGTAATCGCCATGGTGCCTTCGCTGGAGGCGACCGTCGATTTCGAGCGTGATGTGCTTCCGATTTTTGAGGACAACTGCCTCGATTGCCACGGCCCGGACCGGCAGAAATCCGAGTTTCGAGTGGATAGCCGGGCGGTGATGCTGAAGGGGGGCGACATCGGTCTGCCGTCTCTCGTGCCGGGTGATCCGGAGGCGAGTTATCTGATGGAAGTGATCGATGGGCGCGATCCCGAAATGTTGATGCCTCCCAAGGGCGATCCGTTGACCAGCGAAGAAGTCGCCACGATCCGAACGTGGATTGCAGAAGGCGGGATTTGGCCCGGACAGATGGATGATGTGATTGAGGTTGGCACGGATCATTGGTCCTTCCTCGCGGTGGAACGTCCGGATGCTCCGTCCAAGGAAGGCAGCCCGATTGACGCCTTTCTAAACCGCAAGCTGGAGGAAAATGGAATCGTTCCCAGCGGCCGAGCCGATTGGCATTCGCTGATTCGCCGCGCTTCAATCGTCTTGACCGGACTACCTCCCACCCCGGAACGCGTCGCCGCATTTGAAAGCGAATTCGCCGAAGATCCTGACGCAGCCTATGCCGGGTTGGTCGATGAGCTCTTGGCTTCGGAGCATTTTGGTGAGCGTTGGGCCCAGCATTGGCTCGACGTGATTCGCTGGGCGGAAACGAATGGGTCGGAAGCAAATCTTTATCGCAAGAACGCCTGGATCTATCGCGACTACGTCATTCGGGCTTTCAACGAGGACTTGCCTTATGACCAGTTCATCACTGAGCAACTCGCGGGTGATCAGTTTGGAGTGGGGGAGGCGACCGGGTTTCTGGTTGCGGGGCCGCATGTCCCGGCGGCAACTGTGGGGCGCGAACCGAGCGCGATTCGTCAAGCCCGTGCGGATCGGATGGATGAGGTGATGCAGACAGTGGGAGCGTCCATGCTGGGCGTCACCGTCAGTTGTGCGCGGTGCCACAATCACAAGTTTGATCCGATTTCGATTCAGGACTATTACGCGCTCACCGCAGTATTCCAGGGCGTCGAATTTGGCGGACGTTATCCCGAATTCGCCGAAGATCATCCGCGCCGTCTGCGGGCTCAGGAGATTCGGAGAAAGATGTTTCAGGAACGTCAGTTCCTTCGTGAGAATGCAGGGCAATGGGAGGAAGATTGGGGCGGATTTCGCGAGTTCCATTTTCCGGCTGCAAAGACGAAAGCGTTGCGGATCGACTTCGCCCGAATCAACGTGGGTATCGATGAGCTGCAGGTCTTTGGGCCGGAGGAATACACCCTGAATCTCGCCCTCGCTTCCAGCGGCGCCAAATTGGTGGCGGACGAAAAGCAGACCAAGCCAGGCAATGAACCGTGGAAAGCGAACGACGGCAAGTTTGGAACCATGATGTGGCGGGCCAGCGTTCCCAAAGACAGCGAGGAGAAGCCGTGGATCGAGGTGCAGTTCCCGGAAGAAGTCGAGATCAGCCGCTTTCGCTTTAGTAGCAATCGGGAATACTATTTCGAGACGGATTATCTGGTTTCAAAAGGCTATTCTCAACTCCCTGGTTATAAGCTCTCCGTCCGGAATCCGGATGGCACTTGGAAGCCGGTCGGGAACACCGGTTGGGCGGCCGATTTGCAGAAGCGGGATCCAAAGCTCAAGGACGCGCTAAACCGATTGAACGGGCACATTGCCTCGTTGGGAGAGGAAGGGCCGCAGCACAGCTTTGTCGGTAGCTTCTCGAAGATGCCTCCAGTCACCAAGGTCTTGCATCGTGGCAGTCCGGAGAATCCTCGAGACGAAGTGGTGCCTGCAGGATTCGAAATCTTGAGCGGTGAGCTTGGCTTGAACTCCTCGACACCGGATCCGCAACGCCGTGTCAGGTTCGCCGAATGGATGACGCAGCCGGATCATCCGTTGACCGCACGGGTCATGGCTAATCGCATTTGGCATCACATCTTCGGAACTGGAATCGTACCCACGGCAAGTGATTTTGGAAAGGCGGGAGCGGCGCCTTCTCACCCAGAACTGCTTGATTGGCTTGCGGCCGAATTTGTCGAGCCAACTCAGCTGGAAGCTGCTCCCTGGTCCATCAAGGCCTTGATTCGTCAATTGGTCATGACCGATGCGTTTCAGCGTTCCAGCCAGCCGGTCGAAGCTTCGCTCGCGGTTGATGCGAGCACCTTGTTCCTGTGGCGATATCCGCCGCAACGAGTTGAAGCAGAGGTCATCCGCGATGGGATTTTGCAAGCGTCAGGAAAACTCGATCCGACCTTGGGAGGTCGCAGCTTCCGCATCCACAACGTGAAGAAGACCTACGCACAGTGGGAAGTCGTCGACAACTTTGGTGAGGAAACCTGGCGCCGGATGCTTTACCAGGAGCGGATGCGCCGCGTTGATGACCGCATCTTCACAGCCTTCGATTTTCCGGATTGCGGTCAGGTCCGCGCCAAACGCCCAATTTCGACGACGCCGCTTCAGGCCCTGAATCTGATGAACAGCAACTTTGTGGTGCAGCAATCCGGCTTTGTCGCTGAGCGGGCCAAGGAAGAAGCAGGCCCGAATCGTGAAACTCAAGTCCGCCGCGCCTTTGAACTACTACTGAGCCGCCAGCCTGACACCGATGAACTCGCTGCCTGCCTCGATGTCGATCTCAAAATCGTCTGTCGTAGCCTAATCAACTCCAACGAGTTTGCTTTCCTTCCGTAAAGTCTCTCGCAACGACGCAAAGACTCCTTCCAAGCGATGACCAAAGCCTCTCATTCAAAAATCTCCGCTTCTCTGCGGCTCTGCCTGAGCCTCTGTTTCATCGTGAGTGCGTTGGCGGAAGAAAAGCCGAACATTCTCTTCATTGCGATCGATGATCTACGCCCTGAGCTGGGCTGCTATGGATCAACGGCGGTCAAGTCGCCATATCTTGATGCGTTGGCGGCAGAGGGTTTGCGATTCGATCGCGCCTATTGTCAGGAAGCGATCTGTTCTCCTTCCCGAGCCAGCCTTCTTTCCGGGTTGCGTCCGGATCAAACCGGAATCACACACAATTACGTTGAGTTTCGCGATCTGAATCCTGACGTCGTTACATTGCCCCAGCACTTCATGGCGAACGGCTATGAAACCGTATCGATCGGAAAGATTTTTCATCGCACGGAAGATCCACAATCATGGAGTCGGTTGCCCGCAACGAAGAAGACGCCATTCGAAAAGCCGAACTATACTTTTGCGCTGAAGGAAAATCACGAACTGCGTCTGCGAAACCGGAAAGAAATGTTGGAGAAGTATGGTGAGGCCGCGAAGCGTGGTCTTGCGAGCGGACCTGCCTTTGAATGTGCTGACGTTCCTGATCATGCCTACATCGATGGATATAATACACAGGTCGCTATCGCAACACTCAAGGACATGGTCGAGAAGGATGCCGAAAAACCCTTCTTCCTTGCTCTGGGATTCAAACTTCCTCATCTCAACTGGGTTGCACCCAAGAAGTATTGGGACCTCTATGATCGCGACAAAATCGAACTTGCCACCCAAACAGTTGGTCCGGAGAACGGCGCTCAGGTGGGGCTTCATGCGTCGTTTGAATTGCGAGTCCGCGCCAATATCCCCAAGATTGGTCCCATGGGGGACGATCTCTCCCGGACCTTGCTCCATGCCTATTATGCGAGCACGAGCTATGTGGATGCGCAGATAGGGAAGATGATCGCCGCGTTGGAAGAACAGGGAGTTCGGGAGAACACGATCATCATTGTCTGGGGAGATCATGGCTGGCACCTCGGCGAGATGGGGATTTGGGGAAAGGCGACCAATTACGAAATTGCCACTCGAGTTCCCCTGATACTGTCGACTCCCGACATGAAAAAGAGGGGGATAAGTACGGGCGCTCTTGTTGAGTTGGTGGATATCTATCCAACGTTGTGTGAATTGGCCGGCATCCCCAATCCTGATCATGTGGTTGGAAAAAGCTTTGTGCCATTGATCGGGGATCCAGAGCAAGAGTGGAAGGAAGTCGCGGTGAGCCAGTTTCCGAGCCCGGCGTTGCGAGAGTGGGCCGCCAGTCCGCTCTCTCCGGCAATGCGGGAGACGTTCTTTGGTCCGCTGATCAAAGAAGTGGAAGGGCGCATTATCGCTCAGCATGGAGAAGTTTGGGACCGGGATCTCTTTGAGAATCATCTGATGGGATATACTGC
>JBCDHN010000373.1:0-4275 GCA_038749915.1 Verrucomicrobiota bacterium
GGATTTTCAGGACTGCGGTTTCAACGGTATCCGCCCCCATGTAAAGAATGTCGATGTCGAGCTCGCGAGGGGCATTGGTAGTCTCGCTCGGCACCCGGCCAGCCGCAGCTTCGATCGACTGGGTAATCATGAGCAATTGCTCGGGGGAGAGCTCGGTATGGAGTTCGATCACCGTATTGAAGAACGTCGCGGAACCGGGAGGGCAACCCACTGGCTGGGTTTCATAAATACTCGCGCATAACGGGTTGGCGTCTTCCAGCCGATCACACAATTCCCGGCGACCGAACCGAAGGTGTTCCAATCGGTCTCCGAGGTTAGAGCCAAGAGCAAAGCCGACTCGCATAGGTCAGTTTCCCATCATTTGAGTTCGAAATTTCAGCGTCTCAAGCGAGGCCCAAGACTGCTTGCATATCATAAAGGCCCGGAGCCTTTCCCTTCAGCCAAACCGCGGCGCGGACCGCACCTTTGGCAAATGTTTGTCGGCTGGAAGCCTTGTGGGTCAGTTCGACCCGCTCTCCTGAGCCTGCGTAGACCACGGTGTGATCGCCGACCACGTCTCCGCCGCGAAGGGCATGAACACCAATTTCGGCGTCGGTTCGGGCTCCCACATCGCCAAAACGTCCGTGGCGGGTGTCCTCATCATAACTCAGTTCGCGCACTTCCGCCAAAATCTCAGCCAGCCGCCGGGCCGTGCCACTGGGAGAGTCCGTCTTGTGCCGATGATGCATTTCGACCACTTCGAGATCAAAGTCGAGCCCGAGAATCTCAGTCGCTTTTCGAGTCAGCCAGAACAGGGTGTTCACTCCGACGCTGAAGTTCGGGGCGAACACGATCGGAATCTGGGTGGCAGCTTCCAGAATTTCCTTGAGTTCAGAGTTGGTATGGCCGGTGGTCCCGATCACAAGTGAAGCTTTCCTTTTCAGGCATTCCGCCAAGACCTCAGAGGTGAAGGAATGCGTCGTGAAGTCGATCACCGTATCGCACTTGGCAATCGCATCGCTGAGCGAGTCGCCAAGATCAACGCTGGCACCAACCGCAGCCGACGAGTGTTCTTCCGTAGCCTCGATGATGGCTTGGCCCATTCGGCCTTTGGAGCCGGTGACAAGGATTTGGATTTCGGACATAAAGCGAGCTGGTTTGATCAGAGCACTCCGAGGGATGTGAGCGTTTCGCGGAGGATCTGCTTCTTTGCCGCCGACATCGGAATCATGGGCAGCTTGTACTCTTCCTGGATCTTTCCCTTCAGCGTTAACGCCGTTTTGATCGGAACCGGATTGGTGTCCAGCTTCAGAAACGAGCTGAAAAGCGGGTAGTATTTTTGATGAATCTCACGAGCCTCGTTCAGATCACCCCGATTGGCGGAAGCGACCAAATCAACCATCACTTTGGGCAAAAGATTGGATGCCACACTGATAACGCCGATGGCCCCGACCGAAATGAAGGGCAGGGTCATGGAGTCGTCTCCTGAGAGCACTTCAAAGTTTGCAGGTGTTTGGTCCACCAGTTGGCTCACGCGTTCCGGAGTTCCGCCGGCTTCCTTCATTGCGATCACATTCGGACAGGACTTTGCCAATTCAGCCGTGGTCTCCACGCTGATTTCGATGCCGCAGCGCCCAGGAATACTGTAAAGAATGATGGGAATTTTGGTCGCGTCGGCGACGGCCTTGAAATGCTGAAACAGACCTTCCTGAGACGGCTTGTTGTAGTAGGGACAGACCTGAAGAGAGGCATCTGCTCCTGCTGCTTCGGCGCTTTGCGTCAGTTGGATGGCTTCTGCCGTGGCGTTGGATCCAGTGCCGGCGATGACAAGCCCACGCTTGTTGGTATGCTCGACCGCGAGCGCAATGACCCGTTCATGTTCGGCGTGGGTCAGGGTCGGCGATTCACCAGTGGTTCCGACCGGCACAACTCCGGAAACGCCACCAGCAAATTGATCGTCAATCAATGCACGAAACGCGGATTCATCCAATGTTCCACCGGAAAAGGGCGTAACTAACGCCGTGTGAACTCCCTCAAACATGACCTAAATGACTTCAATCCGGCCTGCATAGACAAAATCGGCCGGCCCAGTTAACTTGACGTGGTGAAAGGATTCGCCCTCTTTTTCAAAATCGACTTTGAGTGTGTCTCCTCCGCGAACGGTTACCTCGATGGGCGTCGGTGCATTGGATAACTCAAAATGGATGATTGCCGCCGCAACCATTCCCGTTCCACAGGCGAGAGTTTCATCTTCAACGCCACGTTCATAGGTGCGGATCGCAATGCGGTTCTCTCCAAGAACCTGCACCAGATTGGCGTTGGTTCCAGCTGGCGCAAAATGAGTATGTTCGCGGATGGCTCTTCCGTTGCCGACGATATCCGCGTTTTCGAGATCATCGACAAAGGCGAGCGCGTGGGGAACACCAGTGTTCACACTGTGGATCGTCATTCGCTCGGATCCAACCAGCAATTCCTGGTTCAATTGAAGGTCAAATGGTTCGCTTAGGCCGATTTCGACCAATTCCCCGGGAAAGCGGGCTTGGATCACGCCGGCAATGGTCTCGAATGAGGTGGACTCGAGATTTTCCTCGGTGATTTTACGGATGAAATTCGCGAAGCAGCGGGCGCCATTGCCACACATTTCAGCTTCCCCGCCGTCAGCATTGTAGTAGCGCATGCGAAAGTCAGCTCCGTTCTGGGCGGGCTCGACTGCGAGCAATCCATCCGCGCCAATACCACGCTGGCGGTGGCACAAATTGGCGATCTGCTCTTTCGAGAGATTCAAACTCTGGTCCCGATTGTCGATCACAACGAAATCGTTTCCAGCGCCGTTCATTTTCCAGAAATCCATCACGGCAACAGCTAGCCGGATTCCTGCCCGTCGTCAACGGGAAGCATCAAGCCGGTTGGGAATGAAACTGACAAGCAAAAGTGCAGGCTGAATGCCTGATAGCTCGAAGCACAGGGCTTCAGTCCAGTGAATCGGAATATCATTGGAAAGCGGTGTGAGAAGGTCGCCAGCAAAGTGGAATTGGCGAGATTGATTGCGACCATTTCAGGCTGCTCCTTTTCAATCGGTTGATTTCTCGGCGTGAACGCCCAGGCTTTGTGCCTTGGGACCTTCGGTCCGGTCAAGCATCAAGGATCGAGGGACCAGCTTTCGCGATACTCCCGGCCCAGGAACTTCTCGGCTTCTGGAGCGTTGGCGAATGTCAGGGTTTTGGTATCCCACTCCAACTTCTTGCCAGCGCGGAAGGCGACATTGCCAAGATGATTTGCCTCGGTGAGAGGCCCGGAATAGCTGAAATTGCACAACCCGGTCTCCCCGGCCTTCGCCGCCGCGATCCATTCTGCCTGCTGACCTGGAGAAGGCGGAATGCTCTCCTCAGGACGCACATAGGTTTGGAATTCGGCTTCCGGAAGCAGGACCAACTTGGAATAGTCGCTCAAAAGCATTTTGCCGTCTTCTCCCACAAAAAGGCAACCGTTCCCCCATTGCGGAATCGATCCATTCTTCCACGCTTCCGGCTTTTCCGCCCCTTGATACCACGTCAAGGTGAGCCCCGGACGGCTTCCCTTCGCCGCATATTCGTATCTGGCCCACATCGAGGCAGGCGCGATTTCCGGATGGGGCTCCGGGCCTCCGGCTTCGATCGAGATGGGAGCATCGAGGTTCAGCGCCCAAAACGGCAGATCAATGCGATGACTTCCGAGGTCGGACATTGTTCCATTGCCGAAATCCCACCATCGATACCATCTCGGTCCGGGAAAGTAATCGGTGTGAAACGGGCGCCAGGGAGCCGGGCCGATCCAGCGATCCCAGTCCAGACCCGCAGGAACTGGCATCTTCTCGGTTGGTCGTTCCTGAGTTGAGATAATATCCTTGTTGGCGATCGCGTCTTCCTTGCTTTGCCAGCCCCAGGCTCGCGAAACCCAGACATGCACCTCGCTGACCTTGCCGATGGCTCCGGCCTGGATCAACTCAACCGTCCGGCGATAGTTCGACCCGGCATGAATTTGCGTTCCCATCTGGGTAGCCACTCCTGCTTCTGCGGCCGCCTCGATCACTTTGCGACACTCGACCACATCTCGGGTCAATGGTTTTTCACAATAGACATGCTTTTGGGCACGTAGGGCGGGAAGGGTGGCAAAGGCATGAGTGTGCTCCGTCGTACTGACAACAACGGCATCGATCTTCTCAGTTTCGTTCGCATAGAGCTCTCTGAAATCGATGTATTGGCGAGCCTCCGGGGCACTGAGGGCCGCTTTTTCCAGATTCTTGCCGTTTACATCGCA
>JBCDHN010000374.1:0-4269 GCA_038749915.1 Verrucomicrobiota bacterium
AGCTTTCCCACCCCGCTCCGCGCCAGCGCTTCTACCGCCCAGGAACCCACTCCGCCAATTCCAGCGACACAAACGTTCGCAATTTGGAGTCTCTTCAACACTTCTCCGCCGTAAAGTCTATCAAGCCCACCAAATCGATCCTTATCCTTATCGTCGAGGTTTTCCGAGGGCGGTTGTTCGCGGGAATCCGTCATGCTCACACTTTGTTCGTTGTAATTTAGAAGAAGTTTGGAATTTTTCGTCCTGACATGCCTTACAATATTCACCTGGCCGAAAACGAAACTGAGGCGCTCGAGTCCGATGCGCATCTCAGCATCGACTACCAGGATCACAAGCGCATTTTTGATCCCACCGAGGTCGAACTCTATGACCTGACCCTTTTCTACAACCTCTCCGACTTTTACCAGAACGCGGCTTTCCTCGACGACAACGTGGTCAGCCTGCGCGGCGAAGTGGAGGAGGCCCGGCGGCGGATTCACAATCCCCGATCGACCCACATCTTGAGCGAAATGAGCATGCTCTGCGAGCGCGCCCGCAAAGCCAAGCTCAGCATTTTCGCGTTCGGCGAATGAGGGAGGAACTCGAGCGCAGGTGGCTGGAGTTGGCGCTAGCAAACGATCAGCCGAAACCCGACCAAATTTGGGAAACGCTCCGAAAA
Source organism: Verrucomicrobiota bacterium (assembly GCA_038749915.1). Lineage (GTDB taxonomy): Bacteria > Verrucomicrobiota > Verrucomicrobiia > Verrucomicrobiales > DEV007 > JBCDHN01. The sequence goes on from JBCDHN010000374.1 coordinate 659, forward strand.
CACTACAACGAGCCGCATCGCCACTATCACAATCTCGCCCACATCGAGGCTTGTCTCGGCTGGCTCGACCATGTTTCTGACCAGGCCGAAGATCCTGTTGCGATGGAGTTCGCGCTCTGGTTTCACGACATCATCTACAACACCCTCTCTTCGCTAAACGAGCAAGATAGTGCCGATTTTGCGGGAATCCTGCTGATTCCACCCGTGAATGTCGAACAGGTTTGCGACCTGATTCTCGCCACGGACCATCGGGCGGATGTTCAAGGGGATGCTGCACTTCTCTGCGACATCGATCTCGCAACGCTCGGTTCGGAACCGTCCGACTATCTCGCCTATCAGTGCCAGATTCGCGAAGAGTATGGCTGGGCACCCGATCCCGAATACTTCGAAGGACGCATCAAGGTTTTGCGCCACTTTCTGAGTCGGCCCAAGATCTATGTCACCGATGCCTTTCGCCATCTTGAAGAGTCGGCACGGCGCAATCTCGAAGCCGAGATTCAGAGTCTGTCGTCGTAGAGGAAGGCGACAGCCTTTCTCATGAGTGTTCAGAAACTTCGTCCCAAAAAATCCTCACAGATTCCTCTACCCAGCCATTCTGCAAAAAGAAAAATCCTCCAGCGATGCGGATTCGCACCACTGGAGGAAGTTGTTGGTTAGGTTCGAGTTATGGGCGGCTCAGCTTGCGCTTGAAGTAAGGAGCCGTTTTCGATGGCGCTTTGGCTGCCAGAGTGAGGGCAACCGTGCGAGGGCGAGCCGATGTCTGGCGAACCGTGGTTGACTCTTCGAATCGCTTTTTCGAGTGAGACGATTTCACGGTCTTGGCCGCTTTCGTCTGAGAGAGAGCCGGAGTCGTTTTGGAGGGAGGCATGGCACTGACTTCGCTGCTGAGCAGGGCGAAAGCGGCTGCGGTGCAGATGAGGGCGACAGTGGTATTCTTCTTTTGGGATGGTGTAGTATTCATTGGTTTTAGTTGTAGTTTAGGTTTAGTTTGTTGTTTTTGCTTAGATAATTAGTTAGGTTTTGCGAACAAAGGCGTCTTAAGGATTTGGTTGAGTTTGTGGATTTCGCCTCCTAGGAGAGCGTCCTGATGGCGAGGACGAAGGTGATCGAAGCGGCGAGAGTGCTGATCGTGCGGACGTGGTTCCAAGGGAGCCAACGCTGCACATAGTTCCGCCATTCCTCGGTCAATGCGGGAGCATCCGAATCCGTTCGCGCAGCCAATCGATCATTGAGCGGCACGTTGCAACTCATGGTGATGGCAATGCAGCCAACAAGGTAAAGAACGCCTCCGGAGAACGCCAGCGCGGCGGCGGAAGTTCCCCAATCCCGGATCGCCAACACGATCGTAATGAGGCTGGTCAGCGCCGTTCCGAGAAACATAAGCATGAACCAGGGATTGATGATGGTCACGTTAACGTTTTGCATTGCGACTGCGCCTTGGGTGGGAGGAAGTTTGACCAGGGCCTTCATCACAAAGTTGGAAAAGGTGAAGAAGAGGCCACTCATCAGACCAGAGCCGACCGCGCTGGCCAGCGTCGTTGTTACAAGGAGATCTTTCATGACACCGCTGGGGCTTGGGATGGAGTGTTGGAGGGAACATGATTCCAATGGCCGGCCTGGACCACTTTGCGGCAGTAGGAGGCGAACGATTCGGGCTTTCTACCGAGGGCGCGCTCTACGCCGTCACAGAGGTAGGAATTCCGGCCGTCCAGCACCGTGGTGAAGAGGTAGTCCAGCAGGCTCACCAATTCGGCCGGCAACTGTTGGCCAAGCAGTCCGTTCACGAACTGTTCCCGAGTGATCGGTTGATAGTGGATCGGACGTCCCGTGGCTTTCGCGATCTCGGCAACTGCCTGGGGGAAGGTAATCAACTCGGGCCCGGTCAGTTCGTAGAGTTGCCCCACATGCCGGTCATCGATCAAAGCCGCCACCGCTACATCCGCGATGTCATCCGTATCGACAAAGGGCTCCGCGACCGTGGTTACCGGCAGAGCTACAACCCCATCGAGCACCATGTCTCGAATGAAGTTTTCGCTGAAGTTCTGGTTGAACCAACCGCAGCGGACAATGGTCGAAGCGATTCCCGAAGTGCGGACAATTTGCTCGCAACGTTGCGCTTCTTCCTCGCCGCGACCGGAAAGCAGAACCAGTTTCCGGATGCCCATGGTTTTGCTCAGATCGACCAGCTTCCGGATCTTTTCCGGCGCGCCGGGAGCTGCCAGATCCGGTGTGTAGGAGATGTAGACCGAAGTGATGTCCTGCAGCACCGGTGCCCACGTCGTGGCGTCTTCCCAAAGAAAGGGAGGAGTTCCGGAACGGGAACCGATGCGAACGTTTCGGCCGAGGGCATGAAGTCGTGAGACAATGCGTCGACCAGTCTTTCCGGTGCCGCCAAGCACCAGGATCGTTTCATCTTGAGGAGGATTAGTGTGGGTGTGTTCATTCATGATGGGCCCACAGTAGAGAACCAATTCTGGATAAACAATGCCACTTGGTCCGGGTGTTTTGCTCTTTCGTCCAGAAATGCTGGACTTCGCGGTCGAAGCTTCTATTTTCGTGATTCATGAGTTCAGAACCCGCCATCTACAAATCGGAAAAGGAGGCCATTGAAAGCAGTCGCAAATCCACCGATCCGCTGGGTGAGGCTCTTCACTCCCTGCGCATGGGAAGCACCTTTTATTGCCGCTCAGAGCTGACTGCTCCCTGGGGCATGGATCTGCCGCCGATGGAGGACACCCTCATGTTCCACATCGTTACCGCAGGCAGTTGCTGGGTCGATATTCCCGGTGTGGAAAGTCGCCTGCTCCGGGTGGGAGACTTTGCGCTCGCCCCGCAGGGCACCGGTCACGTCATCAAAAGTGACTCCTCCGCCGAAGCCGTCCCGCTTTTCGATCTACCTCGCGTCGAGTGGGGAGATCGCTACGAACACATCCGCTTTGGTGGCGGCGGAGCCGAGACCGGTCTCGTTTGCGGAGCAGTTCATTTTCAACATCCCACCGCGATTCGGCTCATTCAAATGCTCCCCAAGATCATCACGATCGATGCCTCCACCCCGGGAAGCGATTGGATGCTAAGCACCATCCGCCTCATGATATCCGAAGCTCAGGAAATGCGGCCCGGAGGCGACACCGTCATTCAACGCGTTTCCGACATTCTCGTGATTCAGGCGATCCGCTCCTGGCTCGACAACGATCCCAAGGCCAAGACCGGCTGGCTCGGCGCTCTCCAGGACGAGCAAATCGGAAAAGCCATCATGCTCGTCCACCGCGATCCCATCGCGCATTGGACTGTTGCTTCCCTCGCGGAAAGCGTCGGCATGTCCCGCTCCTCTTTCGCCGCCAAATTCATGGAACTCGTCGGCGAAGGACCCATGCAATACGTCCGCCACTGGCGCATGCAAGTCGCCGTCACCTGGCTCCGGGAAACCGACGATTCCGTCGGCGAAATGGCCGAACGCCTCGGCTACCAATCCGAAGCTGCCTTCAATCGCGCCTTCAAGAACTTCATCGGAGTGACGCCGGGAGCCGTGCGGCGCAGCGCGGCTTAGGGAGAGCCTGAGGGATCGTTCGATGGGGAGGTTTTAGACACGTCTTGAGCGTCCAGTTTTGTCA
>JBCDHN010000375.1:0-4268 GCA_038749915.1 Verrucomicrobiota bacterium
ACTCAATACCGAACGTGAAGAAGCCAGGACCTGAAGAATGGATTGGAGAATTTGAGCCCTTCGGGTGTTTCCTGAAGAATTCTCCGATTGACGAGGCGGGTCGCAGCCGCCTTCGAGGAACTTGCATGGGTGATTCCGGAGGTAGCGAGGAATTCGCCAGATTGAATCGATTCGCCTCCCAACAAGGCAATCGCTCGTAAGACGGCGAGTTGCTGGCCGGAGATGTCAGATACGAGGTGTTCGTATCCCTTCTTTTCGTCAGCAAAGACTTGGAGAAGTGCTTCTCTGACATGGCTGGAAGTGATCACTTTGGAAGAACCTCTCGCTTCTTCCCAAACCGAGGCACAGAGCTGTTGGGTATCGCCAGGATTGCCATCGGCGAGCTGAATGATTTCAGACAGGACCTCATTGCTGATTTTGAGGTTGCTGGATTCGAATTTCTCGCGCAGGAACCCCAGCCAGTCCTGAAAGTCGGTCGCTGAAACTTCGAGAATCGCGGCAGACTTGTAAAAAGGGCCTCGGTCATCACCGAAAATTTGCCACATGTCGTTTCGGATGCTGCCACAGAAGATAAATGGAATTTTCCCCAGTAGTTGGATCTCGCGACGCAGAAGACCCAGGACTTGTTCGGCATCCTCCATATCGGCGAGATCCTGGAATTCATCGAGTGCGATGACCGTGTTGTGTTTTCCGTCATCCAGAGAAGCCCAGAGGTGTGCGATTTGGGTGACCGTTTCAGGGGCAGGCTTTTTTCGGGCTTCCAAGGTTGGAGTGAGGGACGGTGCTCCGGTGACCGGATCAACGCTCATGCTCATGGTAAGGCCGGGAAGCGCCCGAGCGACTTTTTGAAACAGGCTGGCTTTGTCTTCGATGGAATCCAGAGCCTGAACACAGCGGCGAATGAAATCATTGAGGGTGTTGACCCCCCAAAGGTCGGCATAAAGAAGCGTTGTCCCCTTAATGCCAGCTGCAGCATGATGGATGAGCGAGCTCTTGCCGACACGCCTTGGACCGAGAATGGCAACGTTCTGACCATTGCGAATGAAGGAGGTAAGACGTTTCTCCAAGCGAGGTCGGGGGCAGTATTGCCCACTTTCAACAATGCATCCGTAGAGAAAAGGGTTGGAAACGAACGGCATGCTTCATCATAACACCATTCACTGTTACAGTAAATAGTGTCACAGGGAATACTGTCACAGCGATTACTGCGATGAACCTTCAGAATCCCTTCAAAACCCGCCCATATCCATCATATCGAGGGCATTGTTGAGATAGCCCGCATACCAGGAGACGATCTGCCACCCTACGTAAACCATCACCAGAACGGAGAGAATTCGAGGAGCCCAGAACCCGATCTTCTCCATTTGCTGAACGACGGAGTCCGAAAAGAAACTGGACCATCGCTTGAGATCTTCTTCCAACGTTCCGGTTTGCTCGGCATTAGCGGTGGAACGGGAAAAGTCGCGAGGAAAGTCGCCTTCCGCCAAAAAGGCGTCACCGATCGAATTTCCCTGGCGCGCAACTTCGCCAATTCGCTTCGCTGCAGCATCGATGACCGCGGATTGCGTCGCATCACCTGCCGCTTCCAGTCCGTTGGAGATCTTTTGACCGCACAGAATGTAGATTCGAAAAACGTTGGTGAAGCGCTCGAGCGCAATGGCCCGGCGGGTTGGGCCAATGAGCGGGAGAAATCGGAGAAACCGATCGTATGGCTTTCCCTTGCGAGCAGCTCGGTGGAGCCAGCTGCCGCCGAGCCAGAAGATCGCAATGATCGCATAAATGACGAGCAGTGAAGTGAGGATCTCGGCGCCAACGTTGACCTTTGCGGCTCCAGTCATGGAGTTGGTGATCGATTTGAGCACTGGTGGAATCAGGACTCCGAAGTGCAGAATGATCGCGGGATAGATCAGTCTGCTCCGAATCTGGCCGCGGGTTTGGCGAACCGTCGCAAAATAATCACGCAGGTATCCAAAGCCGTCTTCGAGGACGCCGCCTTCTTCCGATGCCCGAATCACCGAGGTTTCCAGGTCGGAAACGCCGAGTTCGGATTTGGCGATGGATTGGGAAATCGTTTTGCCACCCTTCAAGCCCTCCTGTATCGACCTGGCGAAGTTTCGTTGCGCCGCATTCGTGGCTTGGTCTTCGAGAACGGCAGCGCTTTTGTCGAATCCGAATCCCGCTTTGACCATTTTGGCCAGCTCGGTATAAAGTTGGGTCTTGTCGCGAAGAGAAAGGCGCATGTTTCGTCAAAATGAAGCTGAGCGTTCTCTTTATGCCTGATCTCCGTAGCTGAAACAACCTTAGACGTTTGCCGAATCGCATTTCAACTCCGGGAACCGAAGACGACATCCACTGGATGCGGTTGGCGATTGATGAAGCGAGGAAAGGACTGGGCGCAACAAGTCCGAACCCGCCGGTCGGTGCGGTGATTGTGAAGGGGGGATGTTTCCTTGCGAAAGGTCACCATCAGAAAGCGGGAATGCCCCATGCTGAAATTGAAGCGATTCAAACGGCCGATCCAGCTGATCTGATAGGCGCGACCTTGTATGTCACCCTTGAGCCGTGCTCGACCCGGGGCAAAACGGGAGCCTGCACCACCCTGATCAAGAAAACCGGAATCCGAAGGGTCGTCATTGGTTGTTTGGATCCGAACCCGAAGCACTCAGGCAAGGCGTTGAAGATTCTGAATCGAGCTGAGATCGAGACGACCACCGGAGTTTTGGAAAAGGATTGCCGAAATCTGATTCGCTTCTTCGCCAAGCATGTCACCACGCGGCGACCTTATGTGATTGCGAAGACCGGAATGACCCTGGACGGACGAATTGCCCCGCCTCCGGGAGGTTCGCAGTGGATTACGGGAGAAAAAGCGCGCCGCGACGTGCAACGGCTCCGATCGCGAGTCGATGCGATTCTGGTCGGAGGAGAAACCGTGCGTCGCGATGATCCCGCCTTGACCCTGCGGGGTGAATTTGCGCCGACCAATCGGCCCCAGCCTTGGAGAGTTGTCGTGACGAGGAGCGGCAGAATCCCGAAACGGTCGAAACTTCTGAGTGACGAATTCAGCGATCGGACCAAAGTGTTCCACGTGGAACATCTGGGGCCGGTTCTGGATGAACTGGGAGAAATGGACGTCACCTGTGTGTTGCTCGAATGCGGTGGAAGACTGATGGCTCAGGCATTTGAAGAACAGCTGGTCGATGAAATCACGTTCTACATCGCTCCTTTGATCGGCGGGGGAAGCCGGCGCGCGGTTGAAGGAAAGAATTTTCGCTGCCAGGTCGTCGATCCGAGGATCCAGCCGGTTGGACCGGACATGCGGGTTTCAGCCAAAGTGGTTTACCCGGAGAGCGAAGAATAGATTGAATTCAGGGTGTGGGGAGCTTTCTGGTGTTCTGATGAAACCGATCTGGAGCGTGTTCCTAGTTTGTTTGGTCAGTCAATCAACAGCACTCGGGGAAAAGGCCCAAAATCCGCTCCCAATTGCGGAGAGACTTGCCCTTCGGGAGTTTCCGTCGGTGTTTCAGGCTTGGAATCCAGCCAATAATCTTCCCGATGAAGCTCCAGAGGTGACTCTGGCTCGTCACGATCTCGTCTTCGACAGCATTTATCGGTTGAAGCTGGCTTGGGATCAGAAACCGGAGGGTCTGGCCACCGAATTTGCGGATTGGTCGCTGGAACGTGCTCAAAAGATTCGGGAAGAGATGCGAAGGTGGAATCCGAATCAAATCCTGCTCTGCGAGATCCGCTATCGCGATGCTCATACCAGCTTTCTACCGGAAGATTCTCTTTGGTGGAAACGGGATGATGCTGGCAATCGCGTGATTGGTTGGGAAGAAGGCGGCTACTTTCTGCTCGATTTTGCCAATTCCGAATTCCAGGAACAGGTGGCGAAACGGGCTTCTGCGGCGATCAAGGCTGGGTTTGATGGGATCATGCTGGATTGGTGGCACGAAGACGACGATCGCCTTGCTTTGCTCCGAAAGATTCGGGCGTCGATTGGGGAGGACGCATTGATCCTGGGCAACGCGAATGATCTTCTTGCTCCCCGTTCAGCGCCCTATTTGAACGGATTGTTCATGGAATGTTGGCGAAGCTCAACTCCGGAGGACTGGGCAAGAATCGTTGAAACCCTACAATGGTCCGAGTCCCACCTTCGGAAGCCGCGGATCAATTGTCTCGAGACCTGGTTTGATGAATCGCGTCGGGATCTGGCCAAAATGAGAGCGACGACCACGCTCGCGTTGACGCTGTCCGATGGCTTTTGCCTG
>JBCDHN010000376.1:0-4262 GCA_038749915.1 Verrucomicrobiota bacterium
CGATCGCGGAGGAGTTGGGGAAGCTCTCTCCCGAGCATGCGGATGAGTTCGAGGGCAATGCGTCAAACTATGCGGACGCCGTGTTTGAGTTGGATGAGCGGCTCGTCAAAGAACTGGCTTCGCTGAAAGGATCTACGTTTTATGTGTTTCACGCCGCCTTTGGATACTTTGCCGGAGCTTATGGTCTGACCCAGGAAGCCATTGAGACCGGGGGTCGCGAGCCTTCGGCCAAGCACTTGACGAAGCTGATCGAAGATGCACGGGAGGATGGTGTGAAGCTCGTGCTCGTTCAGCCCCAATTCAGCGATGTCAGCGCACGCAAGATTGCCGACCAGATTGGTGCCGCGGTGCTCTCCGTCGATCCATTGGAGAAAGACGTGCTGGCGACGCTTCGTTCAATCGCCGATGCGGTCAAAGCGTCGAAGGGCTAGGCCGGGGAAACTGGTCCGTAGTGGCTCTGAATCGAAGGACTCTTCAGGGTTGACAGGGGAGAGGAGCAACCCATCTTCACGCGCAAACGCCCCGTCACTAAAACACTAAGCACCACACCACCTTTAAAATGGCTACTTACGGAATTAACGGATTTGGACGAATCGGACGAAACGTGCTTCGCGCGATGACGGACGATCAGCTCAAAAAGGTTGTCGCAATCAATGACCTCACCGACAACAAGACACTGGCTCACCTTTTGAAATGGGACTCCACGGCTGGGCCATTTCAGGGAACCGTCGAATTCGATGACGAATCCATCACGGTAAACGGACACCGAATCCTGGCGACGGCAGAGCGTGATCCTGCCAATCTGGGATGGGGAGCCAAGGGCGCTGACATAGTGCTCGAATCCACCGGTTTTTTTGTCGATCGTGCCGGATCATCCAAGCACATCGAGGCTGGCGCCAAAAAGGTTTTGATTTCCGCTCCAGCCAAAGAGCCTGACCTGACCTTCTGTATCGGCATCAACAGCGACAGCTACGATCCCGCAAGTCATCACATCATTTCGAATGCTTCCTGCACCACGAACTGTTTGGCACCGATGGTCAAGGTTCTGAATGACAGCTTTGGCGTGGAAAAAGGCTTCATGAGCACGATCCACAGCTACACTGGTGATCAGCGGGTTCTCGATGCACCACATGGCGATTTGCGCCGGGCCCGGACCGCAGCAGAAAACATCATTCCTTCCAGCACTGGAGCGGCCAAAGCCATCGGATTGGTCATTCCCGAGCTGAACGGCAAGTTGCAGGGCGGAGCGTTCCGCGTTCCAACTCCCACCGGTTCGGTTACGGACTTCTCAGCGGTTCTTTCCAAAGAAACAACCGTTGAGGAGATCAACGCAGCTTACAAAGCGGCAGCCGATGGACCTCTGAAAGGCGTTTTTGAATACAGCGAAGAGCCTCTCGTGCTCAAGGACATCGTGGGCAACCCGAACTCCTGCATTCTCGACGGTCTCACCACCATGGCGCAGGGCAACTTCGTCAAGGTTGTCGGCTGGTATGACAATGAGTGGGGCTACTCCAACCGCGCAGTTGATGCAATGGAGATGATTGGATCTTCCCTCTAATCGCGGAAGACCTTTTCGATAACGATTGATTTTGTAGACGGGGCGACTTTTTCGGTCGCCCCGTCCTTTACCCTCAATTCCCAGATTCATGCCCAAGAAATCCGTTTCCGAAGTTGATGTGAAAGGCAGACGCGCGCTCGTGCGAGTCGACTTCAACGTTCCGCAAGACGACGCTGGTGAGATTACTGACGATACCCGTATTCGTGCGGCCCTTCCGACGATCAATCACTTGGTGGAAAGTGGCGCCAAGGTCGTTCTCATGTCTCATTTAGGGCGGCCCAAAGGTGAACGGAAGCCGGAATACTCATTGGCTCCCGTAGCCAAGCGATTGGGCGAACTCACGGATGCGCCGGTTCATTTTGCGGATGACTGCGTTGGCGAAACGGCCGCCGCTGCAGTTAACGATTGTGATTTCGGCCAAGTGGTTCTGCTCGAGAATGTGCGCTTCTACAAAGAAGAAACGAACAACGATCCGGATTTTGCCAAGAAGCTGGCCGAACATGGAGATGTATTCGTCAACGATGCGTTCGGAACTGCGCATCGTGCCCATGCCTCCACCGCGGGTGTGGCAGATCATGTCGATGAGGCCGTGGCAGGTTTTCTGATTCAGAAAGAGCTGAAGTTCCTGGTTGAGGAGTTGGAAGATCCCAAGAAGCCCTTTGTCGTGGTGATGGGCGGTGCAAAGGTTTCGGACAAGATTGCAATCCTCGAGCGTCTCATGGAGAAAGCCGATTCCTTCATCATTGGAGGAGCGATGGCCAACACCTTTCGCTTTGCTCAGGGCTACGACATCGGAAAGAGTTTTGCCCAGCGCGATGACGAAGCCGTCAGCTTGGCCAAGGGGATCCTCAAGACCGCTGAAGAAAAGCAGATTCCGTTTCTCCTGCCAGCGGACACCCGTCACACGGAGAAATTCGAAGACGATGCGCCGACTGAATGCACGGCTCTGTGGACGGAAGGCGGATCCGTTCCAGCCGATCGCGAAGGAATCGACATTGGCGACAAGGCCATCGAAGAGTTCTCCGCAGAACTTTCGAAAGCGGGAACCATTATTTGGAACGGGCCCATGGGCGTTTTTGAGAAACGAGGTTTCGACATTGGGACCAAGGCCGTTGGCGCTGCGATTGCCGCGAATGACAACGCCCTGAAAATCGTTGGAGGGGGAGATTCTGTAACTGCCGCAAACCAGTTTGGTTTTGGCGAAAAAATGGATCACATGTCCACCGGTGGCGGCGCCAGCCTCGAGCTGCTGGAAGGCAAGGAACTCCCGGGAATTGCCGTTCTCGACGACGCCTGATTTCGAATCAGCAACTTACCCAATCGGGAAAAAGTGGTTGAGGGCTTCAGCCACTCCTTTGCCGTATTCCGAACTCGCGACATAGCCTTCGTTTGAGCGGATCGCCTCCTTGACTGCCGGGATCGAGTTGGCGGGACATGCCAAGTGAGCTGCAATTTCGCGGTCCAGCTTAGGCAAGTCGTTGTAATTGTCGCCCGCGGCAAAGATGTGCTCGGGACCGATGCCCAAGTGTCTTCCAAGCTCGGCCAATGAGGTTCCTTTGTTGAAGTCCCGGTGGGCAAAGCGCAGGTAGATGGTGTTGCGCTCATAGTGAATGTCAGTGTCGGGATGCGCTTCCCGGTGACGTTCAATCACCTCACAAATGCTGTCCATTTCGGCCTCGGTCGTCGCGATGATCTCATGGGGAGCATGGACTTTTTCGATAAAGGTCGCTGCGGTCTTGGTCTCGACGAATTCCTGGACTGACTGGAAAAACTCGGGTGCATGGTAGACCATTTCACGGCAGGCAAATGCCCGGCGCATATTCCAGTCATTCACGTCGACCCAATCTTCGCCCTGGGATTCCAACAAACACGTTTCCTCGACAATCAAATAGTCAGGAGGGAAGGGGATTTGGCACCACAGGAGTCCTTCCTCGGTGAACTCCAGAGTGCGCCCGGTATTGACGACCCAGACCGCTCCCGCATTGCGGAGTCGCCGCAAGGTATCGATTAGAAATCCGTGCACGGGGGGATTGCCAATCGGGTCTACCGTGGTTCCGTCAAAATCGAGGCTGAGAATGAGGGAAGGGGAGTGATTAGCCATGTGTGGGCGCAGTGCGGATTCGCTTTGAAAAATGAAAGGGTCCGAGGATACTACGACTATGAAATCGGCTTACGAACTCGCAATGGAACGTCTCGAAAAAGAGGCCCCTGTCAAAGCTCTCACAGAGGCGCAAAAAGAGGAGATTTCGAAGGTTGAGAATCGCTTCAAAGCGAAGATCGCGGAAAAGGAAGTCTTCCTTCAGGGACTGATCGAAAAAGCAGAAGCTGAGCAAAATCTGGAGGAACTTCTCGCTCTGAAGTCACAGCTCGCCTCTGAGGTCAATCGGATCAAAGCGGACATGGAGGAAGCCAAAGAGAAGGTTCGGGCGCAGGAATCGTGATTCAAGGCTGGAGAGGGAGCGGATTTCTCTCAATTGAGGTCCCTGAAAATCAACGACTTAGGAAGTTTGAGAGCTTTTTTTGAAAAGTTTAAACAAAGTCGCAGCGCTGGTTCGCTTTATTGATAGAAAGGCGAGTGATCGCCTGAGAATTTCCCCGAGGAACACCGAACCGGACGCTAACTCCCCTTCAGTGAATATCGGGTTCTTCAAAAGTGTTGAATTGTGCGCGTGGCTTACGGGCGTGCCTCTCCCCAGAGGCGCGC
>JBCDHN010000377.1:0-4232 GCA_038749915.1 Verrucomicrobiota bacterium
CGCTCTCTTCAACCGGCAGGATGATCCCCAGACCAGCTAGAATAATGTGTAACGCAAGCCAGGCATTTTTCGGATCATCATGCGTTTCTTTCAGCGCTGTAAAAGTCTTTCCGAGGCAGTCCGGGGTGTTGAGATCGCCAAGCAGGGCTTCCCAGGCGGGAAGGAAGGGCCCTAACTCAATGTCTTGGTCCAAGAGAGAAGCGAAGGTTGGAAACTCGGACTCTCCTGCGGCCGTGCGAAGCTCTCGTTCCGCCCGGGCAAGCTTGTTGAGAGCCTGCCGCGCCGCGTGAAGCGACTCGAAGGTTTCATTCCCCATTTTGTCTTTGGCGACGAAATTCAGGGGCTGGCGATAGTGGGCGCTCGCCAAGGCATATCGAAGTTCGGAAGCGGTGAACCCGGATGCCGCCAAGTCGTTAATCGTGTAAAAATTACGGGCGCTTTTCGACATCTTTCCGCCGTTGACCGTCAGGTGGGTGGTGTGAAACCAGTGGTGGCACATTTCCTCGCCGGTAGCGGCTTCGCTCTGGGCAATCTCGTTTTCATGATGAGGAAAGCAGAGGTCGATTCCTCCGGAATGGAGATCAAAGGGTGCCCCCAGATATTCCAAACTCATGGCGGAGCATTCCAAGTGCCAGCCCGGGCGTCCCTCACCCCACGGACTCTCCCAAAAGTTGTCGCCATCTTCCGGCTTGCGCGCCTTCCAGAGGGCGAAGTCGGCCAGAGAATCCTTTTCGTATTCGTCAGAGTCATTGGCTGATTGCGAACTTCCCAATTGAATCTCACGCTCCTCCAGATGGCTCAGTTTGCCGTAGGCCGGAAAGGAGTCCACCTTGTAATAAATGGATTGATCGCTGCCCTGATAGGCATTTCCGCTCTCCATCAGCTGCTCGATCATTTTGATCTGGTGCGGGATGTGATCCACCGCGCTAGGCTCAATGTGGGGCTCCAACAAATTGAGTTTCTGGCAGTCTTCGTGAAATCGCTTGGTCCATTGCTGGGTGAAGTCGGTGAGCGACTTTCCTTCGGCCTGGGAATCGCGGATGGTCTTGTCATCCACATCCGTGATGTTGCGGACGTGCTTTGCCTTCATTCCTGACAGCTCAATGACACGGCGCAGAATGTCCTGAAGCACAAAAGTTCGAAAGTTCCCGATGTGAGCCGGTCCGTACACCGTCGGGCCGCAGCAGTAGAACCGGAATGTCTCCCCATCGGAGGGGTGCAGTTCCAGTTCCTTGCGGTGCAAGGTGTCAAAGAGTCTCGGCCGATCTGATTTCATGCGTTTCGCATTCATTCCGTGAAATCCTGGGCTTTCAACGGAATAAATTTCGTTTAGTCTATCAATGATATGAAAACCCTCCTCAATCTTCTGCGCTTATCGCCGCTTCTTCTTCTGGTGGGCTGCTCCACGACTTCGGCACTTGAAAAGCGCATCTCCAAGCATCCAGAGTTGATGGCACAGTTATCTGAGGACCATCAATTGTTGGTAAGGCAGGGAAGAGTGACGGAAGGAATGGATCGAAATGCAGTCTTTCTGTCTTGGGGCCCGGCTGACAGCGTCGCACAGGGAAGCAAAAACGGAAAATCGGTCGAAACCTGGCTTTATGGGGGCGGTTACACCGACTACAACGCTCCTCGTTTCAACATTGGTTACGGATATGGTGGCTACGGCAGTGGAGGAGGACACTTTGGCTATGGCGTCAATTTTCCAATCGGTGGGCCAGACACTCACTACCATGGCGATTCGACGGCTCGGGTCGTCTTCTCCGGGGGAAAAGTGACCGAGTGGCAGTCGGCCATGCGCTAGGCTTTTACCCTACCTAGTCAAACTCGATTCTCTCTGCCCGTGGCGGTTCGATCCTTATGGCGCGGGGCACCTCCTCCAGAATAGAGGGAAGTCCGTCTTCGGTTGCAGGGGGAGGGCCGGGTTCTTGAACCTCAGGAAGGACCGCTGAACGATTGCGAAAGACCGGTGCGAGCTCTTCTCGCGGTGCATTCGGCGTTCCCGGTTGACTTTCGCTTCTTCGTGAGCCTTCCGGTTGGGATTCACCGGGATAGGTGGGAATACGGGGCTGACTGATTGCGGGCGGCTGAGGAGGCGGAGGAGGTGCGATCGGTCCCATGGTTGCCGGACGTGGCGTGGTGTTCGAACTGCGGAAAATAGGCGCCAGCTCGCCATTTTCTTCACCTTCCTGGTCCGGTCCCATTGCAACGGTTTGTTCGGGATCCCCTTCCGCTGGCATGTCACCTTCGGCAACCTCTTCGGTGCCTTCTTCTTCACCCTCCGGAGGAGGTGGTGGTGCGATGATCCGCGGACGAATGGCGCCTTGCGGCGCATTGTAAGGGTCATCCCCAATGACCGTGGGAGATTGCATGAAAATCGGTGTGACGTTGAGTCCATAGCCATCGATCCGGCGGGGACGAATGGCGCCATCTCGCATCCAGCTGTCATTGGAATCTCCCCCGATCGTCGGCGGGTTGAGCAGGGCAAGATTCATGCGCCCGCCGGCGCTGTGCACTGCGCAAGCGCGGGTCAGCTTGTAATTGGGATTGAGATATTCGATGTAGCTGTCCCGAATTTTCTCCTCTGATCCGTCCTCGTCATGATGGTGGTGAAAGCAAAACGGCGTTGCCCGCTCACCAGAAATGGAACAGATCTCGACCCGACTGGCCTCTCTTGGCGCTTTCACTTTACTAGCAGGAAAAATCTTGTTGGCCTCGTTCATGATCTCCGTCCAGATCGGCAAAGTGACCTGATTGCTAAACGCCCCGGGATAGATTGGTCTGGCTCGGTCAAATCCGGCCCAGACGGCGCAGGTAACTTGATCGGTGTAGCCGACAAACCAGGTATCTTTGAAGTCAAAGTGCGCAGTACCGGTTTTTCCAGCGGCGGGGAAGTCCTCGAGCCCATATTCATCATAGGCCAGCTTCCCGGTGCCTGATTTCAAGGCTTCCTCCAGCGCGGAGTGAACCTGATAGGCGCTGTAGGGATCCAGCACGTCTATGACCGAGCCATTGCTTCTGTTTTCAAAAATTTTGGTCCCGTCAGGGCGTCGAATCTCGTCGATGATGAATGCCTCTTGCGGACGCGAGCCCTGGTTGGCAAACACGGTATAGCCGAGCGTCAGTTCCTTCATCGAAACTTCTGAATTGCCGAGGAAAGTAGAGTTGTATTTCTGAATTTCGCCCTTGAACGTCATGCCCGCGTCTTTGGCAAATTCGACGACGTTATCCACACCGACCTGGATTCCAAAGCGGACGGTCGCCGCGTTTTTCCCTTTGATCAGGGCCTGCCGCGCCGTAATCCAGTTTTCGTAGTCGGGAACCGGGATCTGTTCGACGCCCCATTCCCCGAGAATTCCTGTCATCCCACCAATCTGGACGAATCGGTTATCAAGAGGGCTGTCTTCCACCAATGTTCCGGGGTATTGACGTCTCGCAAACCCGGAGGCGTAGACAAAGGGCGTGAAGGCTGTGCCCGGCTTTCTGCGAGCCAACATGGTGCGGTCGAAAGCACTGTGGGTGAAGTCGCGCCCGCCTACCAACGCACGAATGGCCCCGGTTTTGGTGTCGATGACGAGCGCCGAACCCTGAACGTATTCCGGTTTGGGGCGATTTGGTGCCTTGTTTTCGTCCTCCTCCATATCGGCCTCTTTTTTCCTCCATTCCGTGAGGATTTTGTCGAACTCGGCGTGGGTCTGACCCTCATACTGCGCATTCTGCTCGACTTTCATCATGTTGTTCACCAGGCTCTGCTGAACCACCTGCTGGAGGTCGGAATCAATGGTGGTGTAAATTTCGAAACCGCCTTGAGAGGCGGATTCAAATCCAATTTGCTCGACCACCTGCTGGCGAATCTGTTCGTAGGCATACTCAAACGATCGTTTTCGCTCTTTGCGGCGGCCTACCGTTTTGATCGGGGTGGCCTTTAGCTCATCGGCCTCCTTTCGCGTCAGCATGTTTTCCGCGACCATGCGTTCGAACACATAGTCACGAGCCTGCTTCGATTTGTCGGGATTGTTGAACGGCGAGAGTCCGTTGGGACTTTTGATCAAGCCGCAAAGTGTGGCCGCCTCCTCAAGAGTGATTTCGCTGACTTCTTTGCCGAAGTAGCCCTTGGACGCCGCATTGATCCCGTAAAATCCGCTGCCGAAATAAATTCGGTTCAAATACATCTCCAGAATCTCGCCTTTCGAGAAGTTCTTCTCAATCCGGTGAGCGAGAAAGGCTTCGAC
>JBCDHN010000378.1:0-4231 GCA_038749915.1 Verrucomicrobiota bacterium
AGCCAATCCGAGCAAGACGCCATTAACACCGTTTTGCGCGAACGCATGGATGGCCCCTTCAAGCCGATCCCTGAGACTTGGGCCGACGACGCCAAAGCGCGACTGCGGAAACACCAAGCAAATGGCTGATATGCTGTCCCAGCACGATTTTGTTGAATCCGACGTTGATGAGATCGCTCGCTATATTAACGAACAAGGCTATCCTGAAGCAGCCGAACGCTTCATCGACGCAGTTTTTCAGACCTTTCGCTTACTCGCTAAACATCCGGAAATTGGCAGCATCTATGAATCTGGCTTAGCCGATCTCGACAGATTTCCGATTCGATCGCACACCGTTCCCTTTCCAAACCGTCCAAGCCGACGCCCCTACAGCGTTTTTTACCGGATCGACGGGGAAGCAGTTCGTATCCTCTACGTCTATCGCACTTCCCAAAACATTCACGAAGTCATGGCTGAAGACGTGCGGACGTAGGAAGAGCCTGCAAAGAGTTTCCAGACTTCGTCTGCATCGAACCCGCGCAGGTCGAGAACCGACGCAGACTCGAACCCGGCGAATCATGGACTGGCACGCAAAAGTTCGAATGCCTCACGCAGAGCCGCTGAGACGCAGAGAACTCTAAAGTAAGAATTGCGGAAGCAATTCGAAGTCCATTACTTCATCCTTCCGCCTTCAAATTTCATCCTTCTGGATCCTCTGCGCTTCTGCGTGAGCTCTTCCCTTACTTCGCAGCTTCGTCGCGCAACCCATCCATCTTGCTCGCGACCGCTCCTTTGGGAGCCTTGGGCCAGGGCGTTTCTCCCGGCGCCCATTCCTGAGGTTGTGTCGCGCGAATGGCGTCCACCGCTTCGACAAGCCATGCAGGCACGTCTGATTGCTCTTCCAACCCATAAACATAGGGTAGCGGAGGATCCATCAGGAGGGGCAAGTCACCAAGCGGTGGCCGCTCTTTCCCAACCGCGTCAACTCTGGCCTTCCGCTCTTTGACCACTTCCGGATGTTGCTTCGCGACATCAGTTTGCTCCCTAGGATCAGCAGTGACGTTGTAAAGGACGTCTCCCATCAACTTGAAATCCCCCTTTCGAATGGTGGGAAGCCTGACACTGCCCGCCACATCGTAAACAATCTCGGTCCGTTCGCTCTCAACATCGCCGAACAGCGTGTTCGTCATGTCGATACCATCAATCGAGTGCTTCTGCTCATGACTCCCGCCGGCCAAGGAAATGAACGTGGGAAAGAAGTCGGCGATGAACATCATGCCGTCCTTGGCGCTTCCCGGTTCGGTGAATCCCGGCCAACGTAAAATCGCCGGCTGACGAACTCCACCTTCGAAGGTCGTGTTTTTCGTTCCGCGATAAGGCTTGCTCATTTCCTCGAGGACCGGCCCGTTATCGTTGGAGAAAACAAAGAGCGTATTCTCTTTGAACCCGTTGTCATCAATCGCACTTTTGATACGACCAACTGCCTGATCCATATTGAAGAGCATCGCGTCCCGAATCGCGAGCGGATCATCGTTATCGCCTTCAAATCCTGGTGGCGGATTCAGCGGACCATGAACCGCGTTAAAGGCGACGTAGATGAAGAATGGTCGATCGTCCTTTTTTCGCTCCAAAATGACGCGCTCGGTTTCCGCGGCAATCAAGTCGGTGGCATAACCTTCCTCCTGAATTGGCTGTTGATTGCGATGCCAGTCATACACCGCAAAGCGAGCTGGTGCGTTATGAACAATCGTCTTGGTGTAGTAATCAATTCCCCAGGCGTAGTGACCGTATTGGTGTTCGAATCCCTGGCCCATTGGAAGATGCTCGGGAAGCCACTCACCCAGGTGCCATTTCCCGATCAACGAGGTGAAGTAGCCCGCATCCTGCAGTGCTTCCGCCACGGTCCGTTCTTCGGTGTCGAGCGCGTGGATGCGGCGAGTCGGTTCTCCCCGCTCATTGTTCGCCAACTCCATCCCCAGTTTGGCGAGATAACTTGGCTTCCCAAAATCCTCAGAACGCCAATCACTCCAGGTACGAAACGCATATCTTCCGGTCAAGAAAGCGGCCCGGGTTGGAGCACAAACGCTGTGCGTGTAGTACTCGTTCAATCGCATTCCCTCAGCTGCCAGCGCATCCAGATTCGGCGTCAGTTCAGCACTTCCACCATTGAAGCCGGGCTGGGCCCAACCCATGTCATCGGAGAGAATGAAGACGATGTTGGGGCGTGCGCCTTGGGGTTCTTTGGCAGGGGAGACTGCAACCAGTAGAGCAGTCGCAACGAGAACGAGATAGTGGGATTTCATAGAAAATGGATTGATGGATATTGACGTTGTTCGCCAAAAAAAGCACCTGAAGAATTTGGATTTAACGGACGAGAATTACCCAGTCCTCTTCGGAGTCTTGAGGTGGATTCCCCAACGAAACGGTGTCTCCCCCTTTGACCGCCTCCAACGAACCGGTTTGGAGTTTGCCACCGGATCGTGGATTGAACCAGTGAACGCCAAAGTTTTTCGATTCTCCGCCAAGATCCAGGTTCACCTTCCCGGCTCCACCGGGGGCCGCGTAAACCACGTAGACTTCGCCGCTCTTGGCAAAGCAGTATCCATCGTTGCTGTTCTCCGCGTTTCCGATCAATGCATTGGCGTTCTTCATCTGCCAGAACGGAATCTCATGGTTCCGAAAGAACTCCAGCGCATGGCGACTGTAGTCCCAGGTTTGATCCCGACTGCGCCAGTTCTCGGCCAACAGATCATTTTCGGGAAGCTTATAGCCGAAGTAATATTCCACCCCGACTCCACCGGCGAGGAAGGTTCCCCACAAGACCTGGCCGCGCACCTCGTCGATCGTGGGAATGTTAACCGGTTTGTCCGACTTCCGATTCCGTTCAATCGCTTCGGTCACTCCGGGCCAATCGGGGTCCGGCGGCGTTCCTGCTCCGGCATTTCCAGCTTCATCAAATGCTGTTACCCAAGGATGCCCGGATTCCTCGGACCGCGTGATCCACCTGAGCGCATCGCGGTGAGAATTTTTAACCGCGCTGTTCTGAATCGAGACTCCGGACAGGACATCCTTTTTGCCTAACAATGCTCCATAAATCTTTTCCTGCTCATTGGGATAGGTATGGAGGACGATGTGATGGCCATAAGGATCGACTTCCCGGAGATAACGAGCCTGCAGCTCGATTTGGTCGATCGATTGGGTGTTCTCTTCGCCGAGGTTCCAATTGAGGGCGAGGTTGTGTCCAAAGCGCGCGATCATCTCCCGAAAATAGGTTCTCCGCTCCATCCCGAGTTTTCCCTTGTCTAACGCATGAGCTTTGCCGGGACCTTTGGGATCGTCGTTCTCGGTCTCCTGAAGCTTGAAGTGCAGGAACATTCCCTGGGCGGTTCCGTGATCGAAAACGATCCCCCATTGATCAAGCTTGGAGCAGTCGAAATGGAGCTTGTCGTCATGACTGACATGGGGCCAGACATTGTCTCCATCGCCTCCCGCGTTGTAAGGAAGAAAGGAAAAGGCGTTCACGCCTTTGCCTGCCAGATAATTTACCGCGCCGATGAGCCCCTTGCCCTTTCCATCCTGCCAGGTCGGATCGCCAGCTTTCCAATCACGAACATGCGGTTCCCAGGTCTTGAGCGGACATTTCTTCGGATTCTTCGCGACCGTTCCATCAAAATCCGCGTAGCCGAGAAGCGTTTCCGGCGCATCCGCTCCTGCTTTCAGGAACCATTCTCCACTGCCACCATACTGAAGGTAACGCGAACCAACGTATTGCAAACGTCCCTTCCCCCGAAGATCGATTCCGGTCTTGTCCGTCACCCCAACTTCAAAGCTTCCGCTGGTTCCGTCATAGTTGGTATCGGCAAACTTGATCGAGTAATTCCATGTTCCCTCCTTGTCCGGCGAGAGATGGGCACGCCATTTGGTGCCCGAATCGGCGGATGTTTCGGCCGCATTTCCGTCAGCGGCAAAGTAGCCCGGAATCAGATAGTTCGGCGAGCCGGATTCGTGGGTGAACTGGACGTTCATTTTCCTCTCCGTGAAGGGATTCGGGTCTGTGTCCGTTTCCCGGGCGAAAGGTCCGTCCAACGTCAGCGTCACCTTATGCCATTCCTTGAGCTCTCCGGAAATCTCAACATCGCCGTTTCCGTCAGCCTCGGCCGCCGCGCTCCCACACATCAGGAGCCCGGTCAGGCACGCCACCGTCAATCGAAGAAGGGTTTTCATGGCTTCACTCCTAGTTCAGTTTTCCACC
>JBCDHN010000379.1:0-4228 GCA_038749915.1 Verrucomicrobiota bacterium
GAGAAAGCTTAGCAGGGATGTCGAGAGAGGTTTCTGACAGAGGAACCCATAGTTTTGGTTGGCGAGGAGGTTGAAGAGGATCGCCAACAATGTGTAGATTTGAAGGCTCCCGAAGGCGCGCCAGACCGCCCCGGGGCGGGGCGCCATTCCAAGTCCGAAAACCACATAGAAGGAGCAGATCACCACGGATGCATGCAGGATAAAAAAGGCAATGAATCTTGGATGTGGAAAGTCGAACGCCAATGCCGGGGTCAGTAATCCCTGCACGGTTCCGGTGATTCCCCAGAACCACACCAGCTCCGCCATCCAATGCCTGCGTTTGATCAACGTCAGCGCGCCGAGGATCGCGGCCCAATCGCAAAGATGCATCGGCAAAGGCATACCGGGCCAGCCTGCGATTTGGGCTGACCAGAGCTTCAGGGGATAGCATAGAAGAAGGACGAGGGCCAGGGTCCAGTTCTGAACTCGAACCGTCCGAGATACCGGGGCCCGTTTTGCGACCTGACAGAGTCCGATGGTGAGGATCGGAATCAATGTCAGAACGATCAGGTGAGGGAGGCCAAAAAGTTCAAAAGGTGGGGCCTGTAATGCGAGCAAAAACAAACGACGGGGATTTTCTGGCTGCGATGCTCCCCCAAAAATCGCGAAACGACAAGAACTTGGAGCAGAAGGCTCCGAAGATTCTGAAGCCCGAGTGAAGTCTGATTCGGGCTACTCATCAAGAGGGAGGCGAGCAGCGGCGCGAAGATCAGATGAGCAAAGGATGCAGGCGTCAGGACGATGATGGCGCTGGTTCCCACGTTGGCCACCGATTCGGAATCAAAGAGGAGGTTTGAAACCCAGTTCGTCAGCGGAGGGATGATTAGGACCGGAATGGAGCTGACCAGAACCTTGGCACTAGCAGAGCACTTTAATTCAATCTGTAGCCGATGAAAATGGGTGTTATCAAGATCAAGTGCGGCTTCGCCGGTGATCGAAATCAGCGGAATCTCCAGCCTTCAGCTCCGTTCTGGCTCAGTCACAGAGCTCGCTCTGCTCCCTCACAACGCCTTGCGGAAGCCCAAATCTCCTCGCTGCATCGGCTACATCTTTCCTGAAAATGCTCTCAGAGCAAAGACCGGAAAGAACAGGGCGCGAAATCTGGGATGATCGGGTTTCATGAGGAATCGGAGGCATTTTCCAGAGCCGTGCGGGTTACTTCGTGTCGGTAGCGAAACATCCGGTCCAGTTTGGCTCGCACCAGGGGTGTTCCGAAGATCCGTCCGAGAAAGCCGAAGGGGAGCCGATACTGGATGGAATCGACAAGCCGGCTGGTGGACTCCGCCAAGGGCAGGAACCGATGATGATGTTCCCAAAAGGCAAAGGGGCCTTCGACCTGGCGGTCAATGAAGCCATCCTCGGTAAGTTCATGCTCCGCGATCCAGGTTTGTTTGATCGGGCCCATGCGAATTTCGATGATGGCCCGGGCGCCGTCGGTTAGCGGGCCGGGCGACTCGACGACGCGTGCCTTCTCCCAGGGAGGCGTCAGTTTTTCGAACGCACCTTCCTCGAAATGCCAATCCTGCAGAGCAGATGCCGGGGCTTGGATGCGGGTCGATCGTTCAAAGGTGAGATTCATCGGGTTGGGATACGATCAATCGGGGGTATCCGGTCGCGGACTCCAGGGAACAAGCTCTCTACCGGCTTTCTCTCGAAATTCGGTTCGCTTCTCTGGCGGCAGCGCTTCTTCGATCCGGCTGTAGGTCATATTCGAGAATTCCTGAAGATCGTCCAGGAACTCGGTCCGCCTGGTTTTGAATTGTTCGGCTGCCCATCCGAATTCTTTGCCAAGGGCGGCGCGTTCCTCCGCGTTGAGGTCAAGTTCGCGGGCCAGTCTGGATTCAACTCTTTCCATCCGCTTCATGATGGGGCCTTGTGCCGCGTAGGGATTTGACATTGCGGCTTCCAATTTTCTCTTCAGCAAGAGTCCCCCAGTTCCGATACCACAGGCCGCTCCGAGAACGAAAACGACAAGCAAAAGAAGCCAAGCCTTCCAGCGAACGTTGGATCGGGAATGTTCTGATTCGGAAATGGATGAGTCAGCCGGAGTCATGATGGGAGAGGATCAACGTTAAATAAGGAACGGGGCGGTGAAATAGACAAATTCCTGAACTTCCTGCAGCGTTTGGAACCATGCCGCGAGTAAACCGCAGGATACCGCGACACCGCCAGCCAGGGAGATCTTCATCCAGCGCAGTTGGGACAAGGCTACCAAGTCGTCCCACAGTGTTGGAACGTTCACGGGTGCAGGTCTTTCGCGCGGTGTCGATTCGAGGTGGGCCCGGAGAGAACCCCGGAGGTCAAGGTCGTCGGGCGCTGGCTCAGCCGAAGCCTTGCGAGCCAATTCGCTCCAAGACTTGGGAGATGAGGACGAAGAGTCAGTCGAATTTGTAGTCATGCTTTTTCAGGATGGATTTGAGGCGGTTGCGAGCCCGAAATGCCTTGATCTTGGCGTTGGCCCGGCTCCAGCCAAAGTGGTCAGCGATTTCGGCAAGCGGCATCTCTGCGAGGTACAACAGGGTGAGAAGGCTGCGATCCTCGGGAGGGACTTGCGCGAGGATGAACTGAGCGGTTTCGACCGCGTTGCGGACCGATTCCTCAGCGACCGGATCGGTTGCCAAATTCTCGAGCGGGTGATCCTCGGGATCGACAAGGCGACCCAGCGGCGAGTTCTTGCGCTTGCGGCAAAACTCCAGACCGACATTTACGCCAATGCGTTTGAGCCAATGAACAAACGGTTGATTGGGCGTCCATCGCGGCAGGCCCTTCCACGCTCGAACAAAGGTGTCCTGCACCATGTCTTCCAGATCAGCGCGGTCGGGAGCAAATCGGTAGAGTATCCCGGTCATGGTTGGTTGATATTTTGCAACGAGGGAGTCAAACGCATCCAAATCGCCAGCCTGTGCCTTCTGAACAAGGGAAAGATCGACGTCGCTGTCCGGGCCGGATTCGGGCATGGTGAGGAAATGGAAACCGAAGAATATCTGACGCAGCTGGTTTTTCTAGCATGGAGGAAGCAAATTTGGAGCGAGAACTGGGTCCCATCTTCAATAGGTGATATTGCTTCGATCGTATCGGTTTTCCCTTCTGTCCCGGCGGTCTTCCAGTCGGTCGAGAGGTCCATTGGGTCCCGTCCTGCGATCGATGATGTCTTCGCGGCGATCAAGGCGATCCTCCACTCGGTCCCGATGGGCGTAGGGATGCGGGACGGGGGGACGCCGGGCGGCGCAAGATGCGTGGCATAAAACCAATGCAAGGAGCACCACCCTTGTCACGATTGTTTTCAATTTGGTTTTTGAGATCACGTTGCAATTGCTTTTGAGAGTTTCCTCCCCTCACCGGTATTGCTGATTGTTCTGAATCGCGCTTCGTGCGATCGCCGCCGCCTGATCGGAGAAGTCGGAATGGTTCACATCTTTGAGTCCTGCCTGGTAAAGCGTGGCCGTCCAGGTGAGCGCGCAAAGTTCATGCATCAGTGGACCGGCGTGCCCGATTTTGTTATCGCGAAACAACGAATCTTTACCGAGACCGACCAGTTGCTGGATATCCGGAAGGTTCCCTGCACTGAACTGTGTCTTCATCTCCGGACCAACGTGTCCATAGTGAACAAAATAAATTCGATTCGGATAAGTCCGTCTCAGCTCCTCGACGTCCTCAAAGCTTTGTTCAGCAAGCATCTCGGTAAGCATCTCGAATTGCTCGTCCTTTAGATTAGGTCCGCTCGCCATCCAGTATTGGCCGATCATGATCTTCGTCTTCGGATTGTACTTGAGAGCCAAGTTGATCCACCTGTTGTAGTCCTCAATCGTTCCCTGATTGGCCACCACGGTCATGCCGAACAACTCGATCTCGCCCGTCGCGAGAATGGCTTCGATTTTCTTCTTCTGCTCGGGATTCTCCCAAAGTTGGCCTGGCGAACCACCTTGACCTGGGGAAAAGACCAATTGAGCCTGATGATCGGGAAAGTCGCTCGCGGTCGCCAGCGCATCGAAGGACCTGGCGACTGGAACAAAAAAGCTGTGCCCAATAAACAGACAGTTGGCTCCATCCGGGAATCCAGCGCTGGGTCCCGGTTTGGCCGGTGCGTTCATTGGCTTACTCGGATTGGTTGGGCCTTTTGGCTTCCCGGATCGCTTCTCGATCAGCTTTCGCATGGCCTGCTTCTCTGCTTCGGAAATCCGACCGTCTC
>JBCDHN010000380.1:0-4227 GCA_038749915.1 Verrucomicrobiota bacterium
CTGATTCCCACCAACGCGTGAGTATTCCCCCTGCTGAAGAACCCGCAAAATCTTGCTTTGCACCGCCATCGGCATGTCGCCGATCTCATCGAGAAAAAGCGTCCCCCCATCGCACTGCTCAAAACGGCCGATTCGTTGCTGACTGGCTCCGGTAAAGGCCCCTTTTTCGTGGCCGAAAAGCTCACTCTCAAGCAGATCCGCCGGAATTGCGGCACAGTTGATGGCCACATACTCGCTTTTCGCCCTGGGACTGAATCGATGAATGGCGTTGGCAACGACTTCTTTACCGCAACCGCTCTCTCCCGTGATCAAAACCGGTGCATCCGCCCGGGAAACCCGCCCGATCATCTTGAAGACTTCCTGCATCGCGGAAGATTTCCCGATGATGCTGTCCTGATGGTCCTCCTGATTGCTTTCTTCCTGGCGGGGGGTGTCCTTGGTTGATTCGACGCGGATTTCCTCATGCGCCTGCAGAACGGTCTCCACCACCGGCCGAAGTTCATAAGTCAGGGTCTCTTTGCGAAGGAAATCGTAGGCCCCAAGCTTCATTGCCTCGATCACCGCACTGGTGGGAGGAAAACCGGTCGTCAGCAAGACCATTGCATTGGGATCGGTGTGCCGAATTTTCCGCAAAAGTTCCAATCCATTGAACGGAGCTATCCGCAGCTCAGCAATTACGATGCTGTGGCGCTCTTCCTGAAACTTTTTCAGGGCAAGCTCGGCGTCATTGGCGACGGTAATGGATACCGTTGGAGCTGACAGGTGGCCTTTCGCCCAGGCCAAATAGTCATCCTCGTTATCGACGATCAGAATCGTTTGCTTCAACTTCATAAGGGGCGGCGCCCACTTTTCGTGCCTTTCCCAAACGATTGCAAGGTTGCGGTTACAAAGGACGTTGGTTTGATCATTGCTGCGCGCCTCTCGAATTTCCATGAAACAGCCGCAATTGCTCTACTCATCACGACTTCAGTGGTTTATACCGAGTTTTATGATGATTTTCAGTGTGAAACTCCTAATTAACGCGCTGTCAGAAAACAGGACCCCGTAACCAAGTTCCTTGATCGGATTCGGGCGGGCGAGATCGCACCGCTGGACGAGCCCAATGGTAAACCCCTCGTTGGTCGCCTGCTTCGAGAGCTGGATAGCCCGGTCGAATCCCAGGTTCGCGAGATACTTACCTCGCCTGAGCCATCTCGTGGATTCGACTATCTCGGCGAGGAGGAACGAAGACGAATTGCTTCGATTCTGGCCGAGACAGTTCCTGATTTTCTCTCCAGTTAGCACTTAATCGCTGTCGAGGAAGCGACTCGGGTCACCGTCGAAGCCTTCTGCCGCAAACCCTCCGCCAATCAGCACGTCCTGCAGCAGAGTTCGGTCAGGTTTCAGCTTCAGGACCTCTGGATCGGTGACAAAGTCAATTGAACTGTCTTCCGGCATATATCCAAGCCGGGTTGCGTTTGAATTGTCGAAGATCGGCTCAGGGTTGTCTGAAACCCCGTAAACAACTTCGTATCCCAAGTCTGGCGTTCGCAATCCGATCTCGACCATTTGCACCAAATCCCGCGCGCTGATCCATGTTCGCAAGCGGCGTTCCTTCGACAAGTCGTTCCCAACGTATCCGATCCGAATGACCAAGCAATTCAGGCCGAACTTGTCAGCATAGAGAGAGGCAGCAGCTTCTCCATAGGCTTTCGATAGAGCATATTGGCTGTTTGGTCGGGGTTTTGTCCGATGATCAACCAAATCTCCTCTTCGCAAAAACCCCACAACATGATGGCTGCTAGCAAAAACGAAATTCTGAATCCCAGCTTTCCGCGCCGCCTCAAGCATTGTGTCCGTGCCCTGAAGATTGGGTCGAAGGACGTCCTCAAATTCATAGGCTGCTCCCACCAAGCCCGCCAAATGCACGATCCCGTCAACGGGAGAGACAAGATCCCCTACGAATTCCTGATCCGCGATATCCCCAATGAAAGCCACTTCATTCTCCGCCAAGTCAGAGATTGGCTGGAGATCAGCCAATAAGACCTTCTCAAAGCGCTCCCGTAAAATTGGCCGAATGGAGCGCCCGACAATACCGGCAGCCCCGGTGAGAAGAATCGTTTTCATCAATTCTTGAACTGATATGGTTGACAATCTCACTAGTCAATCGATAGGTGGCTAGGCCACTGGCCAGTATGCTCAATTTATGCCTGCTGATTTATCAAGACTTCCCGGAAAATCGTTCGCACAGGAGCCCATCCATCTGCAATTGGCAGGCCTCTGCCGCGAGGCGATCAACAGCGGAAGTTACGCCCCGGGAGATCGATTCCCTTCGGAGCGTGAGATCGCAGACCGATTTGAGGTTAGTCGAGCCACCGCGAACAAAGTGATTTCAACCTTGGTTGCCGAGGGCCACCTTGAGTTGCTCAAGGGCGTTGGAGCCAAAGTTCGCAAGGGCAAAGCTCTTTTTGCTTCCCTCAGCGGAATGGAGAGTTTTACGGCCCACGCAAAAGCGCAAGGATGTTCGCCGTCGACCTCGGTCCTTGAGTTTCAGTATCTCTCAAGCGCCAACGTTCCCAATGTGGTCAAGGCAGCGCTCTGCTTCCAAGCTGAGGAGGAGAAGGTCATTTATTTGAAACGGCTTCGAATGGCGGACGACATTCCAATGATTCTGGAGCATCGCTGGCTCCCGCAATCCATGGCACCGGGTCTGAAGCGAAAGGATGTGTCAGACTCCTTCTATCTCGCCCTTGAAAAACGATTCGGCCTCCAAATGACGGGCGAACAACACTCCATTTCTGCAGTCATCCTCGATCCGGAGCAGTGCGAAACCTTCCAAGCTCAAATCCCGACTCCAGCCCTTCTTGTCGAAGGCGTCGGGTTTGTTAAGGAGCGGAAACCCATCTGGTATCAACGCCTTTTCTATCGTGGTGATTACTACCAACTACACAATCAAACCATGGGCGCGACTTCCTCAGGTGTTGAGCTGCGCCTCAATGCCTAACAATGAACGCGATTGAAGTCATCTCTCCGCTCGATGGAAGCACTCTGGGGAACATTGAAGCGCTTGACTCCTCGGGAGTCGATAAAGCTGTAAAGCGCGCGCAGGCTGCTTTTGAAGGCTGGGGTCAGACTCCCATCAAAGAGCTAGTTCAACCGCTCTTCCGATTCAAGCACCTCGTCGAATCCCACATGCCTGAGTTGGCAGACTTGGTGAGCTCCGAGAACGGCAAGACACCGGCAGAAGCTGAAGCCGGAATCCAGAAAGGATTGGAAGTGGTGGAGTACGCCACATCGTTGCCAGCCATCAGCCAAGGCGCAACACTCGAGGTAAGCCGGGGCGTTGATTGTTTTTCGCGCCGTTATCCGCTGGGTGTCTGCGCCGGCATCACTCCCTTTAACTTCCCGGCCATGGTTCCTCTCTGGATGTTCCCGATGGCGATTGCGACCGGGAATACGTTTCTCCTCAAACCAAGTGAACAAACACCACTTACCCCGGTACGGCTCTCAGAGCTCCTGCTGGAGGCCGGTCTTCCAGAAGACGTTTTTCAGGTCACCCAAGGATCACGTGAAACAGTCGAAGCCATCCTCGATCATCCCGACATCGCAGCCTGCGCCTTTGTCGGATCCACCAAAATCGCCAAATTGGTCTACGAACGTGGCATCGGCAACGGCAAGCGGGTTCTCGCCCTTGGTGGTGCAAAGAACCATTTGGTCGTCGTGCCTGACGCGGATCCTGAGCTAACCGCTCGGAACGTCGTTTCATCAGCAACGGGATGTGCGGGTCAACGTTGCATGGCCGCCAGCGTTTTGATTACTGTTGGCGACTGTTCGGCCGTGATGAAGGCCATCGAAGCTGAGATGCGTAAGATCATTCCCGGAAAGAATCTCGGCGCAATCATCAGTTCATCAGCGAGAGAACGAATCGAGGGTTATATAGATCGCGCTGAACAAGCAGGAGCGAAGGTCCAGGTTGATGGCAGAGGCGTTTCGGTCGCCGGGAAAGAAGATGGCTTCTATGTAGGTCCCACCTTGATTGATGGACTCGATGTCGGACACGAAGCCGCTTGCGATGAAATCTTTGGGCCGGTTCTGACTGTCCTTCATGTCGAAAGGTTAGAGGAAGCCCTAGAGATCGAGAACCGCAATCCCTACGGGAACGCGGCATCAATTTACACAAGTAGCGGAGCCACGGCACGCCTCTTTGAAGAACGGGCAAGCGCTGGAATGATCGGCGTCAACATCGGC
>JBCDHN010000381.1:0-4224 GCA_038749915.1 Verrucomicrobiota bacterium
CCGGACTTCGCTATCACCACACTGCTGGCGCTTAGTTGGAGTTTGGCGTTTGCACAATTCGGGAATTGAGGGCCTGTTCAGCCATTCATGTCGAACGTGACCCGCCAGGGAATTCTCTGCGTTGTCTCCGGGCCTTCCGGTTCTGGAAAGACAACGCTTTGCCATCGCTTCGCGGAATCCGACGGTGACTCTGTTTACTCCGTTTCCTGCACGACCCGGCCCCCGCGGGAGGGGGAGGTTGATGGAATCGACTATCACTTTCTTTCCAACGAGGAATTTGAGGAAAAGATTTCGGCTGGGGAATTGCTCGAGTTTGCCCAGGTCCATGCCAGTGGGAGATATTATGGAACGCTGAAGCAGCCTGTCGTAGAGGCGCTGAGCCAGGGAATTGATGTTTTGATGGATCTGGACGTGAAGGGGGCGCAGCAGGTTCGCGCCCTTGAAGATCCGATGATTGCGTCCAGCCTCGTGGATGTGTTTATCCTGCCCCGGTCCTTGGAAGAATTGATGGATCGCGTGCGGAAGCGAGGTCCGATGACCCAGGAGGAACTCGATCTACGAATGAAGAACGCCAGCGCGGAAATGCAGCATTGGCAGGACTATCACTACGCGATTTTGAGCGGAGAAAAGGAAGCCGACTTTGCCGAGTTTGGCGCAATCCTGAGAGCGGAACGTCATCGCTCCTCCCGCCTCAAGCTGACGAATCAGGAGCAGATGTAATCGCGCATCGTCGAAAAAATGATCGTCATGGAAAGGGCGCCTGCATCTGGGAAACCGACCGATTTTTCTCCGAGCGTTTTAGCCCGTCCCATCGTGGCGATCATCGCTTTGCTGGCTTCCTTGCCAGCTTCGGCAGCATCCGCAACCGCAGTGACTGCCTCAGGAAGAGAAAGGGACTGAACCTCTGCGGCCTTTTCAGCTGCGGGAACAAGGGCGTCGATCATCGTTTTGTCCCCGGGTTTTGCGCCCCCGCGTTTCATCACTCCATCAGCGGCGGATTGCAGCCATTTGGCCAGGCCCGGAGAATCCAGCAAGTTGCTGCCTTTCAACTCCTTGCCGCCGCGAAACACGGTTCCAAAAACAACCCCGGATGCACCTCCCATGGAAGACATCATTGCCTTGCCGGTAGCAACAAGAGGCTCGTCCACGGTGGAAAACCCGCCGGCAGCAAGGGCTTCCTTGGCGGCATTCATTCCCCGAGCCATTCCGATTCCGTGGTCACCGTCTCCCAAGTCTCGGTCTGCCTGCGAAAGCAGCGGTTCCGCCGCGATAATTGCATCGGCAACCAAGTGGAGCATTGCCGTCGTTTCCTCGGAATTCAGGGATTCTTTAGCCATCTTAGAGTGTTGGCGCAATCCGCCTGAATCATCAAACTAAAACTCAACTCCGAGCGAGATGCCCGGCCTATGCCGTAATCGTTTCCATCTTGCTGTAGCAGATGGATTCGCAGGCCGGATTCCAGTAGCTCTTCAACTCATCATCCAATCGAGTGACGCTGAAGGAGATTCCGGACATTTCCTGGCAGGTGACGAGAGGCCCGACCATGGTGTCATAGATCGTCACGCCACGTTCATTGAGGAACTGCTTGGCCTTTTTCAGGCAGATCAGGCACTCCATCATGGTGGTTGAGCCGAGGCTGTTAACGAAGAAGACGACTTCGTCGCCGGGCTTCAAACTTTCGACCTCGGGATCTTCGGTGAAGTCTTTGAAAATCAAATCCAGCATCATCGGCGTCAGCTCATCGGCGGTGGTCATCGGTATTTCCGCAACACCGGGCTCACCGTGAATTCCCATGCCCAATCCGATTTTATCCGCATCAATGTTGAAGGTCGGCATCCCCGTTGCAGGAATGGAGCCCGGGCTCATCGAAACACCAACGGAGCGCGTTTGCAGGACGATCTTTTTGGCTGCGGCTTCGAGTTGGTCGAGGCTGGTCGCCGTTTGCGAAGCGGCTCCTGCCATTTTGACGATCGGCACGAGTCCGGCGATTCCCCGTCGTTTTTCTTTTTCAGTGGGAGGAGCCGAGCAGACGTCGTCCCAAATCAGAACCGTGCGGACGTCAATGTCCTCGTCTTCAGCGTCTTCCGCACCGATATCGAAATTCATCACATCTCCAGCGTAGTTTCCGTACAGAAACAGAACACCGTTTCCCTTGTTCACCGCCTGGGTCGCCTCCAGGACGATGTCAGGCGTGGGGGCGGCAAAGATGTCTCCACAGGCAGCGCCGTCCGCCAGATTTCGCCCGACCAAACCATGATAAATCGGCTCATGCCCGCTTCCTCCACCGACCAAAAGCGCCACTTTGTTGTCGGGGATGTTGCTCTTGACGATCGACCGGCGTCCCACTTTGACGCATTCTCCGTCGTAGGCATCGACTAAGCCGTCGAGGAGTTCGTCAGCAACATTCAGGGGATCATTAATCAGCTTTTTCTGGGTAAGACTCATGGTAGGTTTCTTGCGATTCTGGTCTCGACTAAAGAAGGAAATTCGCCCCTGCCAAGGACTTTTCCGCTTCCATATGCTATGAATTTTTCTGCCATGAATCGACGTCATTTTTTCCAATCGACTGGGGTGGGAACGATTGCTGCATCGTCGTTGCTACCCGCAACCGCAGCGCAGGAGACGAACGGGAAGCAGAAAGTGAAACGCCTGCTCTTCTGGGACCTCTCGAAGTTGGATTATTGGGACAATATTGAATTGGTTCAGGGCGAGCCAACCTGGCAGGAGGATGCGAGTTACCTGGATCCGTTCGAGGATGGTAAACGGGGTGGGAATTTTCCGGTGGTTTGGAAAGATCCGGAATCAGGACGTTGGCGCATGGTTTACTCCGTCAAATGGAGCCCTTACACCATGATGCTGGCAGACAGCGAAGATGGATATCAGTGGGAACCGCTTCCACAGCCTCAGATCGAGCCGGAAGGAGGAAAGCTGGCGCCCAATCACATTCACACCATTCCCGGCGCTGGTGGAGGCGGTGTTTTTGTGGATTGGCAAGCTGCCGATGGATATCCGTTCAAAGTTTGGGCGCGTCAGCATAGTAGCGAAACCTTTGCGAACGCCTTGGCCGACTCCGATCATTATTGGCATGAACTGGCCACGTCCGAGGGAACGAAGCGCTACATGACGGAGGGAGTGACGCATGTGTCCAAAGATGGATTGCATTGGGAGAAAGCCCCGCAATACGAGTGGGACGCGCCGGGTTGGCGTCCCGAACCGCCCATCTTTGTTTTCCGGCATCATCAGAAGGATCGCTACGGCATGATGGTGCGCCCGGGGTGGGGCGATCGACGACAGTGCCTTTGTTTTACCGAAGGCGATGACTTCACGAATTGGTCAGAACCAGAGCTGTTGTTTCAACCGGATGCTCTTGATGTCGATGCACCGATTGGGATGTACGGCATGCCGGTCATGCCCTGTGGCGAGGGATATGTGGGATGCCTTTGGATCTTTCACAACTCGAGCAGCCGCCCGGTGAAAAGCTACAACAACTTCTTTGGCATGATGGATGCGCAGCTGGCTTTCAGCTATGACGGCATTCACTGGATTCGCGGCCAGCGAAAACCTTTCATCAAGCGAAACCCACTCGGAAAACCCGGATGCCTCCAACTGCGTCCATCGAGTTTTGTCGAAACCGAGACGGAAGTTCGCATCTATTCGGAAGCCGCAAAATCGGCTCATGGATTGGAGAAAAGTTCGCAACGCCAAACCGAGGAACCCTTGAAGACGATCGAACTGCATACCGTGCGCCGAGATGGCTTCATGCTGGTTCGGAGCAAAGGAGACTTTGGGCGTCTCCAAACCAAGCCGTTCACGATCTGGGAGCCAACGTTCACCGTGAATGCGGATGCGAGCTATGGCGAAATGCGGTTTCAACTAACGGACGAGAAAAGCCAGCCAGTCAGCGGATTCACGTTTGAGGATTCGGTCCCGCTTCGGGCTAAATCAGTGTTCTCTGAACCATTGCGCTGGAAGAATGAGGGGCTGGAAAAGGTCGTTGGGAAAGTGATCCGCCTCGAGGTCGAACTGCGCAACGCTGAGCTTTACGCGTTCAACGTTCCCTATCATTTCGTCGATGCCCAGGACCTGTGGATGTTGAAGGATGGCAAGGCGATCGACACCAGCTTGTTTGACTATTAGTCAGCTTCTGGTGAGCCACTTTCGCGTCATCCGCTGAATCGATTCCTCGGTCGTGTAGTCGCCAATTTTCTCGATCGGAATCCAGGC
>JBCDHN010000382.1:0-4205 GCA_038749915.1 Verrucomicrobiota bacterium
AGCGAGAGGGCCGCGTTGACCGCTTTGGTCAGCCCGCTGAACGAGGGCCGCTTTTTCCAGATTCTTGCCGTTTACATCGCAAAGTGCAACGATGTCCTCACCCAGACACTCCTTCATGTTTCGCCCACCGCGTCCTCCGGCTCCGATGATGGCGATCTGAAGCTTGGAGTTCGGAGACTGGCTGGAGACGATGGCGGGGAAGCCGAGCGACGCTGCGCTCGCTTTCAGGAAATTGCGGCGATGTAGGGGCATTCCGCCAGTCTAGGGATGGGGCAAAGAGAGGCAAGCCTGCAATTCCTAGAGGCGAACGGCGGTTCCGGAAACGCTGACCATCAGCATCGAGCCCGCACCTTCCTTCGATCCTGTGATCGTCTCGTAGTCGATATCGATGCCAATCACAGCGTTCGCGCCAAGCTGTTCGGCTTTGCTTTCGAGCTCCTGCATCGCGATTTCGCGTGCCTTGATCAACGATTTCTCATAACCACCGGACCGCCCTCCAACGATATCGCGAATACCCGCAAACATATCGCGAAAAATGTGAACCCCGAGGATGGCTTCCCCGGCGACAACGCCAAGATATTCGCGAACAGGTTGGCCTTCGATTTGGTTGGTGGTGCTAGTGATCATCAGAACCAAAGCTGTCGGTAGAGTGCCAGCGCGCAGCTATAAAAAGCAGACTGAATTGTAGAAGGTCCTCGAAAAAAACAAACGCCGTAGCGAATCACTACGACGTTTGTCACTGATTAATTATAGAAAGAATCCGAAACTGAATCGGACCCTCCCGAAGGTGTCATGTCACGCGAGCTCCATCAGAACCTTCCCCTGATCGAGAACGAGGCATTGATGGGCGCGCCCACGGTAATTTGATTGAGGCTGTGCGAGTTGGGATAGTATTCCTCGTCGAGCAGATTCTCGATATTCACTTGGAGTCTGTATTTGTCAGACAACTGGTAGAAGAGAGCACCATCAACCCGAATATAGCTGGGCAGAATCGAGGAATTCACCTGCGTGTTCGTAAAACTGTCATCGTAATAGAACGCCCCCCAGTCCCAGGCCCAATCGATCCGTGAGAGCATAGGTGTTCCAAATGGAGAAGTGATTCTCGGGGAGCTCCCTGAGTCGGATACCATCTTCGCTGGCACCATCAAGGTAGGTGTAACCTGCATAGGTCGACCATCTGTCGGTGACCTGCCCATTCAATGCGAATTCAAAGCCTGTCACTTCAGATTGGATCTCCCTACCGAAGTTATCATCATCCCCAACCTGTTCGAAGG
The DNA here is from genome assembly GCA_038749915.1 of Verrucomicrobiota bacterium. Taxonomy (GTDB): domain Bacteria; phylum Verrucomicrobiota; class Verrucomicrobiia; order Verrucomicrobiales; family DEV007; genus JBCDHN01. Next base: position 1,275 of record JBCDHN010000382.1, read on the forward strand.
AGGTTTGTTCTGATTCAAACCAAGCCGCAGTTGCGTTCAGACCAGGCATGATGTCGACTTTGACTCCAAACTCATAGATCGAAAAAAGGTTTGGATCGAACTGTTCGTTCCCTAGATTTGCGAACTGCTCACCGCTCTGGGGCAAGAAGGACTCGCTGTAGAGTCCGTAGATGGAGAGCGGTTCCACGGGCTTGATCACCGCCCCGATGCGGGGGGATATTTCTTCGTCTGTTCGGCTGCCAGTCAGGTCTCCCGTTCTATTGCTGCCGACAACATCTACCTCGACAGAGTCATAACGACCACCGAACACCAGATCGAGGTAGTCGCCCAGAGAGATTTCATCTTGGAGGAAGAATGAGAAGGCATCGACCTCCACAGAAGTATCGTCACCGAAGGTCGTGAAATTGCCTGTCGATGAGACACCGTTGACGTTGGTCGCAGTGCCGTTGTTGATTCGGAATCCCGTTGCGGTAAAGAACTCTCTCGTCCCCCCAGCGTTACCGGTCCATGCAGGAAGCAGACGACTGGCGTCCGTATTGGAATTGTTATACTCCGTTCCGATGAGAACCTTGTGGCCAATGAAACCAGTATTGAATTCGCCTACCAAGTCACCGGAGATCGCGAAGCGTTCTCTGCGAAGAAGGTCAATGTAGCCATCGATCCCGACGATGTCGGTGGCTGGATCGTAGGTCGCTGGATAGTAGTTGGAGTAGATCTTGTCGTAGCCGCCGTAGAGGGTGGACACGCGAGCCTTCAAGTTATCGTTAAAGTCGTGAGTCAGCAAACCACGGAAGACGTGAGCATCGAAGTCATTGAAGTTCCGGTTCGGATCTCCGAACACGGTGTCGTTAAACCGCGCCAAGGGTCGCCTGTCTGTCCCTACAGGGATACCACGATCAATGAAGCGATCGTGGTTCTCATACTCGTAGGACAGATCCAACCGGGTATCAGGGCCTAGCATCATCGCAAACCTGGGGTTCACCCCGTAGCGAGTGCCTTCGAAGAAGTCGCGATGGTTCTCGAGGGTTTCGAAGTAGGCGTTGAGTCGGAATGCGGCATCCATTCCAAGGGATTGATTCACGTCGATTTGCGACAAGGTCGCGCCAAAGGTATCCACGGTGAAACCATAGTCGAAAAAGTCGTAGTAGGTCGGTCCACTCTTTCCGTAGCCGGGCTCTGCCAGCACCGGCTTCTTCATAACGCGGTTGATGAGACCGCCCGGGTTTCCACGTCCGAAGTAGAGAGCGCTCGGACCTCTCAGAATTTCGACTTGATCGACGTTGTAGAGCGAACGAAAATATTGCACGTCGTCTCGGAGACCGTCGACGTAAAAGTCAGCCGTGGCGCGGCGTCCCCGGAAGACGACGGCGTCCCGGTGTCCCTCACCCTGGCTGTTGGTCAAACCCGGAGTGTAGTCGACAATTTGTCCGATGCTGGTGAAATCCTGCTCTTCGATGCGCTCTTCCGAAAACACGGTAACGCTCTGCGGGATGTCGATCAGCGGTGTGCCGGTCCGGAACGCACTTGCTTCTTCATAAATTTTGACGGGCGGTTCCGGCTCTGGGAAAGGTGCCGTCTCGATGGCTGGAGCCATGGATGGTGCAGGAGCAGGTGTCGGTGCCGCCGCTGGAGGCGGCGCGCTGCTGGTGACCGTCGTTTCGTCGAGGACTTCTTGTGCCTGTGACCGAGTTGCGATCGACAGGGTAAATAGCGGAAGGAGGAGAAGCCCTCCCACCTGCCGAAGGATTGGTTGAGTGGTAGGAAATATCATGGTATCCTAACATTATCACTAGGTTAACTTGGTTGCAAGAACCGTATTGCGACTGAGTCTCAATGAGTTCCAGCAATCTCTATCTATCCTCGTTAAGCAAAGAGGTCCTGACGGAACGGGATTTCGGATCCTTGTGGTTGAAATCGCCCCGTAACTTCTCGAGAATCCAACCGGCCGGCTTTTTCTGGCCGCAACAACTCGGAACTTCGTCATAAATACTAGCATGACCAAAACCTCTATCCTGTTCTTATTCGCCTTCGCCATTATTCTCCCTATTCAGCAACTAACCGCGGATTACCTGGTGTTTGAGGGAACGGAAGGAGTCGGCAAAGGCAAGCACATCGTCTTCGTTGCGAACGACCATGAATACCGCTCCGAAGAAACCTGTCCCGCGATCGCGAAGATCCTGGCAAAACACCATGGGTTTTGCTGCACCGTTCTATTTGGTGTTGACGAAGAGGGCTTCATCAAGGCGGGTGATGCTCCGGTTCCCGGGATCGAAGCGTTGGAGGATGCGGATTTGTTAGTATTCTACACCCGCGTCATGAATTTGCCGGATGAACAGGTGGATCTCCTGGCCGGATATTTTGAGCGCGGCGGTCCAGTGGTTGGGCTGCGCACATCCACCCATTGTTTCAACAAGCAGGAGGGCAAGTGGAGCAAGCTAAACTTCAATTACGAGGGTGAAGACTACCTCGGTGGACTGGGCGAACAGATTTTCGGCAACACCTGGCACAAGGAACGAGGGCAGAGCCACTATGGCTCGAATCACAAGATGGGCGGCACCATCTCGCCGCTTGCCGAGGCAAAAGGGCACCCGATTCTCATTGGAGTGGGACCGATGCACACTTACTCTGGCGCTTACAAGTCTCAGCCGCCCGCAGGAGCGACGCCATTGCTGGAGGTTCAGGTGCTCAACACCTTTGGTCCGAGCACGGACATCAATGAGGACCGTCCGCTGGTGAATGCAGGCTGGACCCGCGACAGTTATGTAGCCCCTTCCGGGACGAAGAAAGAGACGCGAGTGGTCTATACTTCCTTCGGAGCCTCAGAGGACATTTTGGATGAGAATGCACGCCGGTTTTTGGTCAATTCCTGCCTGTGGGCAGGTGGCTTGGAAGAACAAATCACGGCTGATCTTGATGTGAGTTTTGTCGGTG
>JBCDHN010000383.1:0-4205 GCA_038749915.1 Verrucomicrobiota bacterium
CCCAGCTCGGGGGACGTTCTCCTCGATGGCAAGAGCCTTTCCAAGTTGAACGAGGATCAACGGGCCGCGTTGCGCAACGAGAAAGTCGGCTTCGTCTTCCAGAACTTTCAGCTGATTCCCACGCTTACCTCACTGGAAAACGTCCTCGTTCCTCTCGAACTTACCGGCCAGGATGCGAATGAAGATCAGGCCCGCCAACTTCTGGAGCGGGTTGGTCTTGGCGAACGACTTTCGCATTATCCCGTCCAGCTCTCCGGAGGTGAACAACAACGCGTCGCCCTTGCCCGCGCCTTTGTGAATCGACCGCGCATTCTCTTCGCCGACGAACCGACCGGGAATCTCGACGACGAGACCAGTGAGCACATCGTTGAGATGCTCTTCCAACTGAACGAAGAAGCTGGCACCGCGCTCGTCATCGTGACCCACGACGGAGTTCTCGCCGAGAAAGCGGAGCAGGTGATTCGCATGCGTGGTGGCAGAATCGCGGAACGGAGGGAGTTCGCGGCCCAATCTGCATGAAGCTGCTTCGCGAACTCATCTCGGGTTGGACGTGGAAGATGGCATGGCGCGATAGTCGCCGCGACCGGAGACGCCTCGTCTTGTTTTCCCTGTCGATTGTTTTCGGTATAGCCGCGCTCGTCTCGATTGGCTCTTTGCGAGACAACCTGCAGGCTGCGATCGAAGTTCAAGCCAAGGAACTTCTCGGTGCGGACCTCATGCTTTCGTCGAGGCGAATTTACTCGGAGGAAGTCCTCGCAGAGATGGAAAAGATTCCCGGTCAACGCGTCGATGAAACCAGTTTCATGACGATGTTGCGCTTTGTCGATTCCGACGACGGGAGCCGACTCGTTCAGATTCGGTCAATGGAGGCGGGGTTTCCGTTTTATGGCAATGTCATCACCGAGCCGGCCTCGGCCTGGCAAGGGTTCTTGAGCGGCGATGGAGTGGTGCTGGAGCAGAGTCTCATGGATCAGTTTGAGGCCAAGGTCGGTGATTCGGTCAGGATCGGTGATCTGGAAACCGAGATTCTTGGTTACCTGGTCAAGGCGCCGCCACGTCCGAGCGCGTTCTCCGCATTTGCCCCGCAGGCCTACCTCGCGCCTTCCCAACTGGATGCGACTCAATTGTTGGGCAGTCGTAGCATGGCGCGTTACCGAACCTATTTCCAGATCGATTCCAATATCGATGTTGAGAAAGAGGTTCTCACCAAAGAGCGCAAGACGTTTTTCTCCGAAGCTGGGATGCAGCATGAATCGGTTGAAAAACGAAAACGCAACCTTGGCCGCGCGCTCGACAACCTTTACAGCTTTCTCAGTCTGATTGGTTTCATGGCGCTTATGCTGGGGGGCATCGGGGTTGCCAGCGCAATTCATGTGCATGTGCAGGGACGCGTCTCGACCGTGGCGACTCTGCGTTGCATTGGTTGTACTACGGATCAGGCGTTCGTCATCTATTTGATTCAAGGGCTGCTTCTCGGTGTCTTTGGTAGCGTGGTCGGCACTGGCCTGGGTGTCGCGGTTCAACAACTGGTTCCCGGCATGCTCTCCGGGATGCTGCCGTTTGAGTTTGACACTCCGACCTCTCCCCGGGCGATCGTGATGAGCGTTGGGATTGGCCTCCTTCTTTGCGTCAGTTTCTCACTGCTTCCCTTGATTCGCGTGCGTCGCGTTTCGCCGCTGGCGGCTCTTCGCTCCGGCGTACAGACGGGCGCGCCCACGGCCCGCGATCCCCTTTCCTGGATGGTTGTCGGCATTTTATTTGGCGCGCTGCTTCTGGCCGGTTGGTCGCTCAGCCCCCAGCAACGTCCGTGGCTTGGAGCAGCCTTTGTACTCGCCCTTTGTCTCGCGCTTGGCGTCCTCGGTCTGATCGCCAAAGGAATCAGCGTTGGGGCGCAGCGTCTCCGCGGCCAGTTGTCCTACACGTTGCGGCAAGGGATCGCCAACCTGCATCGTCCTCGCAATCAAACGCTGCCTTTCCTCATCGCGATCGGTCTTGGTGTTTTCCTCATCGTCACCATGATCTCCACCGAGCGCATGCTTACCTCTCAATTTGAGACCGAGGCGGCGGAAGGTGAATCGAACCTCTTTCTCATCGATGTCCAGCCCGATCAACGGGAGGGCGTCGAAGGCGTTCTCGGATCGCTGGAAATGGCGGTGGTTGAAACCGCACCGATGATCCCGATGCGCCTAACCCACATCAAAGGCAAACCGATCGCGGAGATTCAGAAAGACGAGAAGACCAAGGTGCCGGGCTGGATCGTGCGACGCGACTTCCGATCCACTTATCGAGCCGAAATTGCCGAGTCGGAAACTCTGGTCGAAGGCGAGTGGATTCCCCGCGTGGAGAATTTTGACTTCTTCAGCTCCGTCGCGCCGATCTCCCTCGATGAAGGGATGGCCAAGGACCTCAACGTCGGCATTGGCGATAAATTGGAAATGGACATTCAAGGCCTGCCGCTCACGCTGCAAATTGCCAATCTGCGCCAGGTTGATTGGGAACGCATGGGGCTCGGTTTCTTCATTGTCTTCCCCTTGGGGATTCTCGAGGAAGCGCCCGGCTTCCACATCATGACAAGCCGCGCCGAAACCTCACAACTCTCCGGCGAACTCCAACGCGAGATGGCGATTCAATTTCCCAACATCACCGTCTTCGACATGAGCCTCATCCTCCAGACGGTCGAATCGATCGTTAAACGCATTGGTTATATCATCCAATTCATGTCGCTGTTCACCGTCGGTGCCGGCGTCGTTATCCTCATCGGAACGATCCTCAGTGGGAAGCGCGATCGCATCGAAGAAAGCGTTCTACTTCGCACGTTAGGAGCCTCCAAATCCCAGATCAGCACGATTCTCCTCACCGAATACTTCACGCTTGGCCTCTTCGCCGCACTCACCGGGGGCGTCCTCGCCCTCGTCGCCACCTGGGCCCTCGCCATCTTCGTCTTCGAAGTCGACTTTCTCGCCCACGCCTGGCCCCTCCTCCTCGCCATTGTCTTTACCGCGTTCCTGAGTTCAAGCTTCGGGATGCTCCTCAGTCGGGGCGTGACGAATCATCCTCCGTTGGCGGTTTTACGGGGTGAAAAGTAGTTCGCCTCACGCAGAGCCGCTGAGGCGCAGAGAATGGCGGCGCAAAATCTGAGTGTGCGATTTCGGCAAATTCCGTTAGGATGAAAGGATGACCATCGAAGAGATCGAATCCAGTGCTTTGGGATTGCCTCAAGAAAAACGGGCGAAGTTAGCGGCAAGCCTACTTGGATCTCTCCCTGCGGTGCTTGATGAAGAGGAAGAAGGGATCGATGAGGCGCTTCGACGATCTAGGGAAATGGATGACGATCCCGGAGCTGAAATGACTTGGAAAGAGGTTAAAGCTGGGCTTCGCCGAAGCGATTGAAAACGGTATCTCATAAGTATTCTCCAGACTCTCAACGCCTTTCACAACCAAAAATGCAAAAGCAAAGCTCACACCTCCGCAAGCAAGTGTTGAAGCCATAGTGATGCTAATTTGAGTAGTTATGATTCATCAACGGATCTGTTTAATCATGAAAACTCTCGTCTAATTAAGATCATGAAAGTTAGAATCTTCTTCTTTACCCTGTCTCTCATTTTTGCGTCCAACGGTTCAGGGCAAGATCTTAGCAAAAATAGTATTGCAGTATTCGATTTTCATATCGTGGCAACCAAGCATCACAAATTCAAAACTGATGAGAAACTGTTTGAAGCGGAACGGAAACGTCTCGAGGGGGAAGTTAGTTCCGGCGTAATTAGTCGACGGATCTGTGATTCACAATTGATCAAGCTCTCCCGGAGAATGGCCTCCAGACGAACGGAAGAGATCATGAATGCCGTTCATGAAATCGGAGAGGTGAATGGATTCTCCTTGGTTCTTCAAATGCGAAGCAGTCCTGAAGGATTTGCAGCTTTTGAGGATCCAAGTGCACTCATCGATATTACAGATGATTTGGTGGCGATCCTGAATTCATCTTCTCTGAATTGAAGGAAACTAGCCCAACGGCATCCCACTGGCTCGAAGCAGGGTTTCCTGTACCGCGATATCGTGAGTGGAGTTCCACGCGAGTTTCTTCTCACCGCGAATGATCTTGGCGAGGTCACGGAATTCTTCGTCGTAGCGGCCGCTGGCGCGGGGGAGTTCGACGGTTTGAATGCCTTTTTTGAAGTCGCCGCGCGGTTGGTCGAGGGCGAGTTGGA
>JBCDHN010000384.1:0-4184 GCA_038749915.1 Verrucomicrobiota bacterium
AAAATTGCTGTCAATCGCCTCTGGATGGAGCAGAAGCTGGCTTACCCGATCAACGGTCACCAGAAGGGCACCTATTGGTTGACGTATTTCGAGATGGAAGGAGCGGATGTTCCCAAGCTCGATCGCGCATTCCAGCTTTGCGAACCGGTGCTTAGGCAGATGACTCTCAAGCTCGATGCCCGGCTGGTCGAACCGATCCTGGCCAACGCCAGCGGGGAGACTCCCGTGGTGACGTCGGAACCCGCCGAGCCGGAGAAGACCGAGAACGCGACCGAAGTAAGCGATTCATGAAAAGACTGGCCTCGCCGGCGGATGTCGCATCGCGATCGGAGCGTACCGTCGGCGGACCCCTGGTGTAGACTAGTCGTTTCGAAGTTTCCTCACTCCAGCCCCTCAAACCACAATGGCGAGTTTCAACCGCGTGATTCTGGTTGGGAATTTGACACGCGATATCGAATTGCGTTACATCCCGAGTGGGCAAGCCGTCTCGGACGTGACGGTCGCCGTGAATGACCGTCGAAAAACGGCGAGTGGTGACTGGGTCGAGGAAGCGACATTTGTCGACGTGACGCTATGGGGCCGAAACGCGGAAGTCGCCAGCGAGTACTTGGGCAAAGGGGCCCCGGTGTTGATCGAGGGCCGGCTGAAGCTGGATCGTTGGGAGACCGATGGTCAAAAACGCAGTAAGCTACGCGTCATCTGCGAGAAAATGCAGATGCTCGGTTCGCGAGCTGGCGGCGACGGACGCCCCGCGCCTGCGCGGCAACATGCATCCGAGTCCAACGCCGAATACCAAAGTCAGGCATCCGCTCCTCCGAGTGATCAGGGGTACCAGGATGCACAGCCGACCGGTGGTGGTCCCGGGTACAACGACCCGGACATCCCCTTTTAGGTTTTTCAAGCCAATCATTGTTTCAACGAAATCGAAGAAGAGAATCCGATGGCACGTAACGGCCGAATGATGAAACGCCCCTTCAAGCGATTGCCCAAGGGCGAGAACGGTGGAATTCAGCTGCTCCTGATTCACAATGTCGAGCACCTCGGCAAGCAAGGCGAAATCGTCGAAGTGAAGCCCGGTTACGCCCGCAACTATTTGTTGCCGCAGGGCATGGCCACAATCGCGACCGACCACCACAAACGGATGGTGGAGAAGCACCGCGAGAAGCTTCGTGCTCTGGAACTGGAGAAGCTCAAGAGCTACCGCGAGCTCGCGGATGAACTCGGCAAGCAGTCCATCACGATCGAGGCAAATGCGAACGACGAAGGGCACCTCTACGGTAGTGTCGGGGCCCATGAAATCGTCGCGGCGTTGAAAGAGGCCGGGTTCACACTCGCGAACGATCAAATTCGCCTCGAAGGTCCGTTGCGAGAGCTCGGGCTCTACACCGTCCGCGTGCACTTGCACAGCGAAGTTGAAGCGAGCCTGAAGGTTTGGGTCGTTCCAACCGCCACGGAAGAAGCCTCGGCCTAGCCCGCCGAGCGGCTGAGATAATCAGCGGGGCTGTGGCGGAACTGGCAGACGCGCTGGATTTAGGTTCCAGTTTCTTCGGAAGTGCAGGTTCGACTCCTGTCAGCCCTATGCCGTTTCTCTTAGAAGGGAAACGGCTCTCTTTTTGCGCGGAGTTTCCGTTTGATGTGGTTTTGGCCCGTTTTGCCTAAATCACACTCGGATGCTGCCTACGGCAGAAAGGGGTGAGTTGCGGTGATTAGCGACGTCGGCGCATGGTAACGCCCATCGTGAAGAAGCAGAGCATCGCTGCCACGCCAGGTTCAGGGATCGCTGTCAAGCGAATGCTATCCGCCGCGGCATTGTTAACGACATAGGTGGGTTCGCCAGTGATGCGAAGGCCGAAATCTGCAAGCGTCGTATCGTTGAATTGCATGAATCCCGATCCTGACCATGTCGATCCAATGAAGTTACTCGGGTCCAATTGGAGGGGCGCTGCAGCACTGTTATGGAAAAAGAGATGATCCCCGCCAAACTCGTCCGCTGCGACTGTTGCTCCCAGAGCCCAAGGTGCGCTAGGAACAGAGGAGAATGGACTTGAGTATGTCCTGCGGCCCTGAGCTGGGGCGAATGTATTCGCAAAAATCCCAAGGCTCTGCGGATCATTGGTGTTCCGTCCGATTACATGTCTTGCCGTACCTGGCGTTGTATCCTCGAAAGACAATCCGCTGAGATCCAATTCACCTTCATATGAAACTCGGACGTTGCCTTCACGCTCGACAAATGTGAGGACCACGTCGGCCCTCGCCACGCCACGCTGGCAGAACAAAAGGAAAAAAGACAGGAGGATTAAGCTGGAGGGGAAGGTGATTCTCATCGGCGCACGGAGTAAGCAAGCTGGTTCAAAGAATAGGCTGGTCCAACGCTAGGACCCTACTAGGAGAATTCCGCCAAGTCCGGATGAATGGGGTCAGGAATCTCGGAAGAATTCCAAAAATGGATAGGCCCAGACTTTAGTCGCCACGATCAGATATTCATCTCTAAAGGCTTCGTCCTTCGGAGTGACTCATCCAGTATTCCGGGCGGCGAAAGCAGGCTGGCGGTCAACTGGCCACTTTCAGAGGGTCGAATCCCTTTGGCACCGCGAATCTTTGGGTTTCGGGGTGGCGCTCACTTCGGCCCTCTACCGCGCGGCTGGTTGTGACAGGGGCCGCATCGCTGGCCTTACCTTACCAATCCCAAGGATCCCCACCTTTGATTCGGACGCGGGAGGCGGAGTTTTCTCATCCACCTATCGTAGCACGTCTGGGAACTATCGCTTCACGAGTGGAACCAGGTAGGCAATCCCTGAGTGAGTTACGATCGGCTGCAGAAGCAGCAAGACCCAAATCCAATGTGAGTACTCAAGTACATAAAGCGATGCGATGATTAGAAGCAATGGACCAAGTTCCAGAACCAGGGAGCGCATTTCGGAGACACCAACGTTTCGCCCGCACTCAATGCAGCTGACATTCTTTCTTCGATCCATAAATGCCTTTCGCAAGATCGACATCGCAGGCTTACCGCAATGGGGGCAGATGTTCGCACGAGCAATGCGGGGAGCTGCTCGATCCTCAGTCGGCGGCTCGTACGGATTCGGCTTGGTCATCCCAGAACCCACGTTCAATCCAGCTCGAAGCTGCTTAGGAGGTAGAGCAGGAGCCCGAGCTTCGGCGTCTTCGGATAAAGCTCAGCGCAGGAACACCAATGCTCAGTGCAAACAACATGCTGGGTTCCGGAATTGCAGCGACAGTGAGTGTAACGCGGCCATTTCCAGATGAGGGTGACCTGCCATTTGACGGGTCGTAAAAGACCGACATTTCATGACGAAACTCATAGGTGATTCCAGGGAAGTGCAAACCGTTGGCAGATCCGACGAGTATCGATCGCCGAATACCCACGGTTGAACATGATACTGACGACCGAAAGGGTGATCGATGCAGTGTTTTGTTGCGAGTCTATTTTCCAGTGTTTAGGAATGTTATCAATCGATCGGGGGGAAGTTCACTCTCCGATCGACCACTCAATTTCCCAGGCACAAGCTTTGGCGAGCTTCGTGGTTTCCTTCGTCAACAGGATAACGGCCGGTCACGTCGCGACGGGTGTTCAAGCCCTTCGGACAGCTGGGCAGGTTTGCATGTTATGCAATGCCCTCGTGCGCTACGCTAACGGCGGAGCAGTTGACGACGGTGGTCGATGGGGGAACGCCGTCGGAGTCGTGTGTTAGCCTCTCGGCTTCTTTTTCCCAGCAGGAATGCAGGGATCAAGCCGAACGCCAGGCACAGCAAGCATAAGAACCAAGCTCCCGCAGCCAAGAACTGGCTTGCGATGGGAAGAGCAATCACGGGGACGAGCCAGTACGCAGAGGCCTTCGAGTTACGGTTTTCAGACGAGTCCAACTGCGTGTCTTCACTTGGAGGCTGGTAGGGGGTCGGCTGGGTCATCCCAAAATTCACTCAAATCAATTTCAACCGGTGACGTCGGTCCGGAAACCTTTTGAAGGAAACCAAAGAACCAAAAGTAGTACTCCCCGGACCGAACTCCGCTCAACGCCCCCGTCTGATGGATGACGTAAGACTCGGTGGTGCGTCTGACGAGAAAAGGAGCGATTGCCTCTATCTCATAGGAGAAGTCATCTTGATCGAGCAGGTGCTTCGCCACGTCGCGCGGGCCATTGTCCTTGGTAACTGGCCAGCAA
>JBCDHN010000385.1:0-4183 GCA_038749915.1 Verrucomicrobiota bacterium
AGCGGCGGCGTAGAAGCGATGGAAGCGAATTCCATTCTCCGCCATCGCATCCAGGTTTGGGGTGTTCCCCTTCAGATGAGGATGATTCATGTAGCCTACCTGCCCCCACCCCTGATCGTCCGACATGATGAGGACGATATTGGGCTTGGAGAGCTGATCTGCAGCACTCGCAAGGTGTCCTTCAAATACGAACAGAAGAGTGAGGGCAACCTGAATCCTTGAATTGGTCATTGTTTTCGGGGCTTTGTCAGAGATCCGTTTCGGTCCTCAAGACAGGGTCTTGTTATTTATGACACAGGGACTTCAATTGTTTCCAAAAAAGGCCAAAATCGACTTCCAGGCGTTGTTAGACACCAGAGTGCCTCGTTGTGGCTAGAATTTGAGCGTGGCGGACGTAACCGCTCCGCCCCATCACATGGCCCAAGGATGCCACCGCACGTATTCGTGCACGCAAACAATCGCTGGGCCTCGATTCCTCCTCAGGAGCAGGTGCTCAACGCTCACAGGGGTATAAACCCCAAAAAATACGCGATCACCAACAAGGCAATGGCCAAAACTGTAAGCCACCCCATCAACACCATCGCACCCCGAAATAAAAGGTAGATCGGCCGCACTACACTGATTGGCACGCTAGCGGTTCGAATCCCGATATCTTTGCCCACCATTCGCATGGCAGCCCAAACTCGACCGGTGCCTCCAAAGCGGGGATCAGCTTCGTAAGCGATCCCCTTCCCCACGGCCTTGGGCAGAGGGACAAATCGAGGAGTCCAATCCGATCCGAATCTGATCAATCCTGCTACGAAAGTGGCATGTTTTCTCTCCTTTTCGCTGGGCCAGGCGGGAGCCCCAAAGCCAGCCTGCAGCATTAGGCTTCGAAACTTCTCATAGCTTGCCTCCGAATGGGGAACGAGAAAGACGACTCTGTGTGGATCGACGTGCAGCCTGAGCTGTCGCAGTTCCCATCCCAAGCCCGGCGTTTCTCCTCCGAAAAGGACAACCAACTGCGCCCTTTGCATCAGTTCGAGAACGCGATCTTGCCAGTCTTCATCCGCAACGTAGAGCCGTGCAGCCCCCAATTGGGGAAGGCGTTCTCCCGGTCGACCGATCGCTACGAACGGTCCGGCGGGCCCGAAGACCCCGGCCAGTTGCTCCTCTTCCAAGTAGACCGTCTTGTCGTCGGCAAAGGACCGCAAGTAAAGAATCGGCGGGCGGGAGTCTCCAGAAAGGGCTTCTTCTCCACCCGTAGCCATGTGCTTACGACCGATGCGCCAGAACAAGTTTCCGAGTCCAATTGCAAGCCCGAAAAAGATAAACCCAAGTGGTGGTAAGACTTGCGATTCTGCCAAATGAATACCGAGGAACAACAATCCAATACCCAACGGGATCGCTAAAAACTTCAGCAAACAGCCGAAAGCCCAACTCTGCCTAGGTTGCCGATTCTCACTCATTTGAATCTTTAAGCTCCAAACATTGAGCGAACCGACCGCCTTCCGTCAATACCGTAAGTTGAAAGCCCACTGTCTAATGGGTGCGACGACGGAAACGGCCTAATCAAGGAATTCGGCACAGCCGTCAGGCAAGAAGGCAGCCCAAAGGAATTCGACCGCGAGATCAAGAAGCGATTTCCTTGCGGTTGTAGACCGAATTCGTAAAAGTGAAATTGGATTAAACAATGAAGCACATCCTCTCAGCCATTTTACTGATGGCCCTCCCTGCAACGGGCAGCGCCAAGAAACCGAACTTTGTATTCTTCCTGGTCGATGATCTCGGCTGGGCGGACGTAGGATGCAATGGAAGCTCCTTTCATCAAACTCCGCACATCGACGCGTTGGCGAATTCCGGCGTGCGCTTCACGGACGGATACGCCGCAGCCTCTATTTGTTCGCCGACCCGTGCGAGCATCATGACCGGGCGCCATCCCGTCAGGGTGAATATCACCGATTGGATTCCCGGAGCGTCGAATACCGGTAAATTCAAGAAAGTCGAGGACCGCGATAATCTCGCGCTTGGAGAAACGACGATTGCCGAAGCGTTGAAGGCCAACGGCTACAAAACCTTCTTTGCCGGCAAGTGGCATCTTGGGGACGAGGGGCATTTTCCTGAGGATCAGGGCTTCGACATCAACATCGGCGGCCATCACCGCGGCAGCCCTCCGGGCGGCTACTATTCGCCGTGGAGCAACCCGCGCCTCGAGGCCAAGGCGGATGGCGAATACCTGACCGAGCGATTGACCTACGAGACGACCGCCTTCATCGAGACGCAGAGCAAAGAGGAGGAGCCCTTTCTCGTCTATCTTTCCTACTACAACGTCCACACTCCAATTCAGCCCTACAAAAAGCGAATCGCCGAGTACGAGGAAAAGGCCAAGGCGTTCTCCGGCGAGACGCCGACGATCACGATGCGTGACGGACGTTCGCGCGCCAGACAAGACAACGCTGCCCTGGCGTCGATGGTTGCCGCGGTCGATGACAGTGTCGGTGCCATCACGGCGAAGTTGCAGGAGTTGGGAATCGACGACGACACCGTGGTGATTTTCTTTTCCGACAACGGCGGCCTTTGCACGCGTCCCCTTAAAGGTAATGGAAAGCAAAGCGCGAACTCGCGCGTCGGTCCCGGATGCAATCTCCCGCTGCGCTCCGGCAAAGGTTGGCTCTACGAAGGCGGCATCCGCGAGGCAACCATCATCCGCGCGCCCGGCGTCAGCAAAGCGGGCGGCGTGTGTTCGTCGCCGGTGGTGAGTATGGACTTCTTCCCGACCATGCTGGAATTGGCCGGAATCGAATCGAAGCCCGAGCTGCACAACGACGGCGTGAGCCTGGTCGATTTGCTGAAGGCTCCCAATCTGAAGAAAGACCGCACACTCTACTGGCACTATCCGCATTATCACGGATCGGGTTGGACTCCAGGTGGCGCCATCCGCAAAGGCGACTGGAAGCTGATCGAATTTTGGGAACACGGAGACGCCCAACTTTACAACCTAGCCAAAGGCATTGGCGAACAGGACGACCTCAGCAAATCACATGAGTCGGTAAAGACAGAGCTTTCTGCCGAGTTGGAGAAATGGCGAACGCAGATGGGAGCCGTCATGCCCGAGCCGATAGAGTAGCGGCGTAAAAACGTTGGAGCTCTCCCTCTGAATCTAACCTTCGAGCCCGAACGGGAGAATCTGCGTTTCACCCGTTTTTGACGCCCGCCAGAACCCCTTACTTCTTCTTACGCACTTTCGCCGGCGTAGGCGCCACCGGCTTGGGAAGCAGGGCGCGGTGTCGTTCAATCTGCTCGCGATACTCCGGATTTCCGGCTTGATTGGTCCATTCGTTAGGGTCGTTCGTGCGATGATAGAATTCCTCCGTTCCGTCGCCGTAGCTGATGTAGCGATAGTCCGGAGTTCGGACGCTCAGGAAGACATCTGACTCATCGAGATTCGGCTGCTGAAATGTATAGCCGGAGATTGCCACATTCTCCCAGGGATGGTTTGCGTCTTTGAGCAGCGGAACGAGGGACTTCCCGCTGAGCGGTTGCGGTGGATTCGGAAGACCACAGAGGTCGTTTAGGGTTGGATAGATATCGAGCAGCGAAACAATCTGTTCAGAAACCTGCTTTGGCTGAGTCATGCCCGGCACTTTCATCATGAGCAACGAGTGGGTTCCCTCCTCCCACAAGGTTCCTTTCTGCCAGTGAAACTTCTCGCCCACATGAAAACCGTGATCTGACCAAAGGATCACAATCGTGTTGTCCTTGTATGGGCTGGCTTCAAGCGCATCAAGCACGCGACCCATGTGAGTATCGACGTAGGTCGTGCTGGCGAGGTAACCCTGGAGCGCATTCTTATAGACGTCGTGTTCGACCGCTTTCCGATAGACTTCGGTCCGGTCCAGCGCGAGCGCCTTCCCTCTCTCTGGCATATCGTCGAGATCTCCTTCTTTAATCGGAGGTTCGACCATCGAATCGAGAGGATACCTATCCAAATATTTCTGAGGCACATACCAGGGCATGTGCGGATGAAACATCCCGCAGGCGATGAAAAAGGGTTTGTCGTGATTCTTTTGAAGCTCGGCAATTGCAAAGTCGGCCTGCTTCGTATCGTTCATCTCCTCTTCGGGTATATGGATAGGCCCCCAATCCTGCTCGCCACCTTTCGAAGATGGCGAAAGTGGCGCGTTGGGTGGTACTGGATCTCGAG
>JBCDHN010000386.1:0-4182 GCA_038749915.1 Verrucomicrobiota bacterium
CCTGAACCGCGAACGCCCCCACTCCACCTACCACTCGCACGAGCGTCTGAGTTTCCACCAACTGGCTGAGATCGTTCTGAAAACCGGCAAAAGAACCAAACGTCAGGGCTTTCCCATCCGGCAAAATCGCGACGCCCCCCATCAGCTCCTGGTGCCCAAAAGCCAGATCCTTGGCTTCGGTCAAATTGGGCGGAAATGAGGGCTTTCCTGCGCCATAAACGTGAATCGAATAGTCTTCGCAAATGGCAGCCACAATTTCTGGCCCAACCTCAAGTTTGGCTACCTTGTCGGGCAAGCCGTTGGCTGAAGCCTCTGGGAACCTTCCCCAATATTCCAAGGAGCCGTCATCAAGCAACGCCATCCCATTGCGAGGTGAGACCGCCACATCAACCACGCGCTCGAACATCTCGACCTTCGCCTGGGCGTCAGCCAAATCGCTGGCCCACCCATCCGCAAAGATTTGAATTTTACCGCTCTCTGAAAGGCCCACGAAATGGAAATACCGCTCGTTGTAGGAAACGGCCATATCAACGATGCTGCTCATGTCCGTGATCTCCTCCGGCACAACCAGATCAGACTTTCCCCAGACTTCGAGCTTCCCGTTCGACTTCAACGCAACCGCAAGATCACCCATCCCATCGATTGCAACGGCCGTGGTGGCCAAACCCGCTGGAACATCCCCCAAATCCACCTCGGCCATTCCAGGTTTTCTTCCCCAGGCGACGACCTCTCCCTTGTCCATGGAACGCGAGGGCGGAAAAGAAACCCTCTCCAGAAGCCTGGTTCCTGTTTCAGGCATTCCAACTCCTTCCGCTGAAGGAGGATCCATGGCAGGCTCACTCGGTTCTTCGATCGAGGACGGGATTCCAGACTCAATTTTTCTGATTTGCCCTCGCAAGGGGTTTGCCGCCTTCTCAATTTGAGCCATGCCCGCATCACCCAAACTCGCGAACTGGGCTTCAAGAGCCTCGATCGAGGCCAACTGGTCGCGTAAAATGGGCAGCAACAGTAAATCGCGCTGCGCTTCCAGCTTCCCAATCTCCACCCGATAGAGGGCTCGCGCGTCTTTTACCGCTTGGGGCATCTCCGGTGGATCATCAGGCTCAATGGGGCGCAATGCTTTGATTCGGTCCACTTCACGAAGCGCAGACGCCTTGGTTAAAAGATCTCTCGATCGCTCCGCAGTCTCAATCAGACGCCCAAGCGCGGCTTCGTAGCCGGTGTGAAGCTGGCTCACCAAAAGCTCTTTGAACGGGGCGTCCGCTTCCGACTCAACGCGTTTCCGCGCGACCTCCTGAAGCTCAGCCAATTTTTGGGCCAACTCAGGCGACTTCATCGATTGAGGGATCGGCGTTGCCGGCACTGTCGCTTTGCCCGCCAACGTTGCCTCTGGCCCCGAAGCCCGCATCTGGGCAGCCGCAAAACTCATCGGGCTCAGCGAAACAACCGTTATCAGCCGTCGACTGGTGGCTCTCGCTTCCGGCGGAGGCCGGAGCTGGGATGCGGTTCCTTCCCAACGCAAAATCTGCTTGGAATCAATCGCTCCATAAACCCCAACTCTGGTTCCGTTGCTCACAACCTGCAGCTCAAGGTCGTAGACTCGCCCCGACTCCAAGTTGATGGGGGCCCGGGTAGGATTTTGAGGATGTCCCGATTGAAACCCATCGATCATGGAAAGTCCACAGTAGGAGGTTTTGTCAGTTCGGCTTGATGCGTTGATGGTAAAAAAAGCATTGCTCGATCCAACCGGCAGCAGGAACCCAAACATGCGTCGTGGCCCCAACGGTGAGATTTTCGCCTTCAGTTCATAGCTTCCCTTGACGGGTGCCGGAACGGCGAAGGGAATTCGCGAAGGATCGCTTTTGGAAAAATCCCCTTCCGCCTTGACCACACCATTGGCTCCCCGCACCCACGTCCCTTCGACGCCCGGATGTCTGGTGACCAAACCTTCCATCAGGTCCACCCAACCATCGACGGGACGTGGTGGATCTAGAACCGAAAACTGAGACCGCTTGGGAGGCTCCACCACTTTCGGGCGCGTCGGAGGCTTCGGCTTGGACTTCGCCTTCGTGGTATCCACCACTACCGGATCCTTCTTCTCAGGATCGCCCGGCGTGACCACAGGCGGCGGCTTGGGCGTTGGAGGAATTTTGGCCGTGGCTTTCGCGTTGGCATCCAACTTCATCATCAATAACAAAATCACCCCGACGGCCAGCAGGACGCCGCCAATCGCGATCCCGGCGACCACTACCGGATGAGCGCCTTTCTTTTTTCTCGCCGTGGTCTTGGAGCTCGACGCCCCACTTCCCTTCAAATTATCGAGCTCCTTTTGCGACGGGACATTGACGGTTCCGGTGAGGAGCTGCTTGCTTCCCGCGGACGACACCACCATTTTCGGCGATTTTCTCACGTCGCTCAGGGAACTGGTGAGCTGAGCCACAGTTTGATAACGATGCTCCGGGTCGGGTTGCATCGCTTTGATGATGATCTGATCGAGCCGAACATCGACATCGCTGTAAGCCGACGGTGGCTTCCACGCTCCACGCGGAACTTTCCCGGTCAAAAGCTCGTAAAAAAGGACTCCCAAAGAGTAGATGTCGGCGCGCCGATCAACGATCCCACCTTCTTCCAACGCCTCAGGCGCGGCATAGTCCGGCGTTCCCATCGAAACCTGTGTTCTGGTGATCGACGTCTCGTGCTTGCGTCCCACCAACTTGGCGAGGCCAAAATCCCCGACCTTCACCTCTCCCTCTTTACTGATCAGAATGTTGGCTGGCTTGATGTCACGATGGACCAGTCCGTGCTCGTGCGCGTAGTCCAGGGCCTTGCAGATCAAAGGGATCCACGCCAGCGCATGTTTGGAAGTCAGTTCCCCACTTTGGATGGTGTGGTGAAGATCATACCCATCCACGTATTCCATGACGATGTAACGGTGCCCGGCTGCAGTCTCGCCGAAGTCATGCACCGTCACGATGTTTGGGTGATTCATCTTCGCCATCGCCCGCGCTTCCCGCTCAAAACGTTCGGCAAAATTGTGTTCATCCACTCCGGCGAAGGCAGGCAAAAGCTTGATTGCAACGAATCGGTCCAAGCGCGGTTGCCGCGCCTTGTAAACCGCCCCCATACCTCCTTGGCCCAGCAACTCAACAAATTCAAACTGAGGCAAACTCTCGTTGAGCTCCTCCACCGTGGGCGCCACGAACATGGGCCCGTACGTCGAATCTGAGCCGGGACCATGGCTGGCCGCAGTGCTCATATCATCAGCAGGATTTGTCTCAGATTCTCCCATGGAGAGCAATTAACGGACTCCATTGAAGGCCGTTTGTTCGAAATGGTTAGTTAAGTAAACTTAAATATCAGGCAATGTGGATAAAAATCCGCATCCTGCAACCCGTTACTCACTGAGAATGTGGTAGCTCCTCAGGTCTCCGCTGGGGTTGTAACAGTCAGGATAAAACCCGGCATACCCCTATCAGATCAACCTTTTTCTCTACAACAATTCACAATTCGGATGATTCGGATCTTTCACCCCCAAATTTAGAGACTCTTCGAGATTTCAGCCATAAGTCCGACTAAAATAATCAGAATTGAGATAAATTTTTGATATTATTTCTGTTAATGAGGTTGATTAGTTTCTAATAGCCGCGATTTTGAGCTTATTGAGGAATTTTAAGGGTGAACTTAGCTGAGTAAACTCAGGCGCTCTCCCGCCGAGCAATTTTCCTCTTCTCAACCCCACTTCACAGCCAAATCCCGATCCTTCGGGACGTTTCGAAATCCGTGAAACGAAACAATCGCTCTGAGTGAGTTGAGTTGAGGACGCAACCCTCGGACTGCTGAAAGGTGGTTCGAGGGTTTTCCGTTTCAGCGATAAAAAGCAGACGATTCCGCAAAATTCGTAAGTTTTTCGGTTTGGTGCTTGCCACACCTCTCTTCCTTTCAAGAATGGCACCTGCGTGGAGACCAAGCGATTGGCCGAACTACCCCTACGTCGCACCAAGCCGATCGGAATGGTGTTTTGGGGCATCGCTATCGCTAGTGTCGCGGGTGTCGCACATTTTGGGAAGCTGGGAGCACGCTTTGAAATCGCTGCCGAATACGTCCAATACTTCTGGATCGGAGTCGGAGTTCTTGCTTTTTTCCTCGTTCTGCTTCCGTTTCTTTTCTGGGTCTGCAACCCTC
>JBCDHN010000387.1:0-4179 GCA_038749915.1 Verrucomicrobiota bacterium
ACCAGTATCCTCAGCACATTTACAACGCAATGATCGTTCCGGTCCGACCGTACGGCATTCGGGGAATGATCTGGTATCAAGGCGAGCGAAATTCCAAGAATGTGCCCCAAGCGGCGCACTATCAGGTGCAGTTGACGCAGATGATCAATCACTATCGCCGAACCTGGCACGAGGAGTCCGCCGGCCATATTGCGAAGGATTTTCCGTTTCAGTTCACCCAACTGCCGAGCTGGAATCCGGCGCAGACCGAACCGGCTGAAGGAATCACCGCGTCGTGGACCGCGAATCGGGAATCGATGCGGCAGGTGTATCGCGATGTCCCCAATACCGCGATGGCGGTGACGATCGATACGGGCGATGCGATCGAGCTTCACCCCAAAAACAAACAACCGATCGGGATTCGGCATGCTCTGCTAGCCTTGAAGAACACCTACGGACAGGACATCGTCGCTTCCGGTCCCCAATTGTCAGACCACGTGGTTGGTGAAGGAAACGTGATCCTGACATTTAACTCGGTCGGAACTGGTTTGATGACCGGACGGGAAGGCCCGCTCGATTCCTTTGCCGTTTCGGGAGAGGATGGAAAGTGGCATTGGGCGGAGGCGAGCATCACAGGGAATCAGATCACGCTAACCTCGCCCAATGAGCCAACTCCCATTTCGGTTCGTTATGCATGGGCGATGAATCCTTCGGAGCGTAATCTGCTCTACAACCGTGAAGGACTGCCCGCTTCGCCTTTCCGCACCGATACACGGGCCCTCTTTGATCCGAATGTCGAAGTGGTCGAAGTCCTGAAACCGGAAAAGCCGCAGGGATATGTTTCGGCTGATTGGAAACGTCCCACGATGGTTGCCGCACCGGAACACCCGCTCTCCAGCTCGACGCCGGCGACTGTTCCTCAAGAGACCGTCATGGAAACCGAAGCCGAGGTCGCAGACGGTCTTGCTCCGGAGGTGACGGATCTCAATGCGGCCGACGTTTCCTTCGCCCTCGAAGCCAAGCTTCCATATTTGGAAGAACCCTTCATCAATCCCCGCCCTCGTCAGCAAAATGACGACATTCCGGTGGCTGACTTCACTCGGGAATGGGGAGATCGCCGCGCGATTCTGAAGTTCGCCCGCGAAATTTCCGCCGGACAGCATGGCGAGGTCGACAGCTTTCTCCTGATGAAAGGCGGTAAACTGATCTTCGAATCCTACTACCGCCGGGGACGAGCAAACTATCCCCACTATCAGATGTCGATCACCAAGTCCTACACCGCCATGGCACTGGGTCGGGCTATTCAATGCGGACACCTTACGATGGAGGATCTGGACAAGCCGGTAGTTGGCTTTCTGAAGGAACTGGATGCATCCAAATTCGTGCCCGGCGCCGAGAACATCACCTTGGCTGAAGCGATGAACATGCATTCCGGCATTCGCATCAACCAAGCCCGATCCAAGAAACTGATGAAGAATCCGGCTCAGCTCGCAGGGCAGGGTCAGATTCAGGCTTATCTCGAAAACAGTGCAACAATCCCTCCCGCGCCAAGAGACTACAAGTATCAGGGATCGGATCCATCCCTGACCATGCAGGTGATCGAAGCAGTTGTTCCGGGCACAGCTCGCGACTTCGTTCAGACCGAGTTACTCGGCAAGCTGGGAATCACCAATTTTGCGTGGCAAGATGATATCAGCGGACTACCCAAATCGGCAGCCGGCAGCAGCATGCGCTCCCGCGACATGATCAAGTGGGGCATGTTGGTGATGAATGGGGGAAGCTGGAAGGGCGAACAACTCATTCCAACAACATTCGTGGAGAAGGCCACCAGTCGTCTCTACACCAACCCGCAGGGGATGAGCTACGGATTTTTCTGGTGGCGTCACGACATGGAGGTTGGCGAGCAAACGTTTGATTGCATCAGTGGGCGCGGCGCCGGAGGGCAATTCCTTTTCATGCTCCCGGAACTGGATCTCATCGCCGTCATCACCTCTCACAACAAGGGAATGGGCAAACTACTGAAGACCTTTCCGGAACGAGTCTTGCCAGCATTCCTGAACCCAGAATCATAGACCGCCTTCTTCGAAACCAGCCTGCTGCGCCGCATCCAGATCCCGTGTCTTTCGTCGGGAGGTCGGACAAACCCCGGCCGACCTTGCGCTACCTCCAATCGCTACAGGACATCCGGAACGATCTCACGGTGGTTTCCGGATCGTCACATCCCGGCGTCGGGAGCGGGCACTCGGCGGAAAGCAGCATGCGGGTGTGGGAAAGCACCTCGTAGCGGGCGACAGTGAGCGCCCATCTCAGAAACGGGGTCTCCGGATCCCAGTCTCCGGACTTTTTCCATAGGATCAGGCAGGTCTTTTGAAAGACATCTTTGGCATCCTCAGAGTTACCGATCGAAGAAATGCAGAACCCCTTTAACGAAGACTGGGCTTCGGTAAATGCGGATATGAATTCGGCTTCGGGCGGCTCGGACATCGGCGATGGGAAGATCTCTGAAGTAACTCCACATCTGCCGCATTAGGTTACATGCCAACATGTCATTTGAATATTCATACCCGCGAAAGACTTGAAACCGATTACCGTTGACGTCTTCGAGTTCGGAGGAGGACACGCGTTAACAAAGACGTAGTCACTCTTTATTGAGCAGATGCCCGAGGTTGCTCTCGTCGAGTTCGCTACTCCTTCACGGCCTTCCAAATCTTGAGCTTGCGATAGGAGACACTGCCTTCGGACGATCCTTTCACAGATAGGCGGATGGCGTCGATGGTTGGCGTGAGCTTGGGTTCTTCGCCGACGATTGTCACGTCACCGACCTGGAGCTGAACCTGTTTGCCGATCCGAGTCACCGTGGCGGTATGCCACTTGCCTTTCTCCAGAGTGACAGGTGCTTCGGCGCTTTTGCTGATGGTGATGCGATCGGCTTCGAGGGTGCGACTGGCCATGTGATAGCCTACGCGAATACCTCCGTAAACGTCGCCTTCGAGCTTGAACTCAAAGGTGTAGATGGCGTCCTCGTGTTCGAATTTGAGAGCGTAGTTGGCGGCGTGACCATCCGCTTCCGGCTTGGTGCGCCCTTTGATGCCGCCACCTTCGAGGACTTCCATCGTGCCGTGGGCAAACTTCTTCTTTGCGTCCGATGCGGGCAGTGGTTCATCGAAGATGACATCGCCTTTGGTGACCGAACTGAAGAGTCCTTCGGCTTGGGAACTACCTAGTGAGAGTGCGAGAAAGAGCGTGGTGATCAGGGAGTTTTTCATGATTGGGTAAATGTGGGGGGTGAGAGATCTGATTGAAAATCTATTGCTTCTTTTTGTCGGGAACTTCTCGGAGCAGTCCGTGTTTTGCTTCACGCATGTCCCAGAACTCACTGAGGGTGTAGCTCGGTCGGGTGAACAGTTCCGGGGCT
This sequence comes from Verrucomicrobiota bacterium, assembly GCA_038749915.1. GTDB lineage: Bacteria > Verrucomicrobiota > Verrucomicrobiia > Verrucomicrobiales > DEV007 > JBCDHN01. The sequence continues at coordinate 3,395 of JBCDHN010000387.1, forward strand.
GCCTCTACGTCGGTAATGGTTTCGACCTTGAGGTTGTCGAAGCGGGTCTTTGCGGAGTCGGTGGTGAAATTGATCCGTTTCTTGGGATGGGTGAATTTCGGATGCCTTCCAGCGAGTTGGTAGTGATCGCCGATCGTGGCTACAAGCTGATCGCCGGATCGCAGGAAGGAGAGGTGGTAGGTTTCTCCTGGTTTCAGTTCGACGGGAAGGTAGTCGATGACGCGAGCGTCTCCAGAATCCCCGGCTTTCATCCAGATATAAGCTTCGTTCTCATGAATCATGATTCGGCCATGAGGTCCGGAGTGGCCGATGAAACACACGGCAAAGGTTTCTCCTTTGCCGAGGGTGAAATCGAGCGAGACGTGTAACTCCAGGGGAACTTCGAGCATCAGGCTGAGAGAGGCCTCGTGGTTGTCCTCTGCGTTGGTGTTGCCGGCGAGGGTGCCGTTTTTGATCTCCCACGCACCGTGTTGTAAGGCCCACGGTTTCTGGTCGAGGTCGTCTTTTGAAAAATCGGACTGATAAAGCGTTCCCGAGACTTGATAAGTGACCTCGCTCAGTGGCTTCGTTTTGCCGTCCCCCGCGATACTGGGTGATGAGGTGAGGATTGCAATTGCACAGTGAACGAGCGCAAATCCGAGCTTCGCTGTTGGAATCAGCTTTTGAAGTTTCAGTCTCTTACCAGGTGCCATGCAGGCATATAACAGAGACTCGTCGCTTTTTACGAAGAAAGAGGATCTCGTCGATCCGGATCGCGAATTGATAGAAAAATTGATCCAATTCGT
>JBCDHN010000388.1:0-4166 GCA_038749915.1 Verrucomicrobiota bacterium
CAGCAACCGGAACATGCGATAAGGAATCTTGAAAATGGATGACTTCTTCTCCCGTCATCACCGCCTCCACATTTGCCTTTTTGAAACCCGTGGTTCGTTTCGATATATCAACGAGCTCATCCAAGGTGGGAAATGGAACTTTAAGTTTGAAGAGAAAGCGATCCAACTGCGCTTCGGGAAGAGGGTAGGTGCCTTCCATCTCCATGGGGTTCTGCGTTGCCATGACAAAGAATGGTTGGGGCATCTCATGGCGTTCTCCGCCGGAAGTGACCGCTCCTTCCTGCATCACCTCGAGAAGTGCGGCCTGGGTCTTGGGAGTGGCCCGGTTGATCTCATCGACAAGAACAATGTTGGCGAAGATGGGGCCTTTCTCAAAACGGAGGTAGCGATGACCTTGGTCGTCACTGACGATTTGGGTGCCAAGAATGTCGGCCGGCATGAGATCGGGTGTGCACTGAATACGGCCTGGCTCAAGTCCGAGCACCTTACCCAGGACCTTGACCAGAAAGGTTTTCCCAAGTCCCGGGACACCTTCCAAGAGGACATGACCATGGCTGAAAATAGCGACCAGGGTGTCGGTAAGAAGCTCATCGTGTCCGACAATGGCTTTTTGGATCTCTCCCTTCAGATTTTGAAAACGTGTGCGGAAATCGTGGAGCTGGGATTCGAGTTCTTCTGGAGTCATTCTGTAGCGTCACCAATGGCCGAGAATTCAAGTGGCGTCAAAAACGGAAGTTCTTCGCGAAGGAAAGCCAATTTGGGAGTGAAACGCATGGCGGCGAAGAATTGTTGCAGAGCGAGATGGAGTTGACAGGTCTCCCCGATCTGGAGCGTGGAATGAGGCAATGACCCCGATTCCTGTTCTTCTCCTCGTTCTGAGCCTGTTACTCACTTCCGCAGCCGCCAAGCCCAACATTATTTTGGTGATGGCGGATGATCAGGGATGGGGAGACATGGGTTACAACGGCCATCCGGATTTGATCACTCCGAACTTTGACATGGCTGCAGCGTCCGGGATGAGGTTTGATCGATTTTATGCGGCGGCACCCGTCTGCTCCCCAACGCGGGCAAGTGTTCTGACAGGGCGTCATCCCAACCGGATGGGAGTGTTCAAGTGGGGAAATACGCTTCGGCCGCAGGAGATCACCATAGCCGAAGCGTTAAAGGCCGGCGGTTACGCAACCGGGCATTTCGGGAAATGGCATTTGGGATCTGTGCGCAAGGGCAGCCCAGTCAGCCCTGGCGGAAGCGGGTTTGATGAATGGCTCAGCGCTCCAAACTTTTATGACAATGATCCCATCCTCAGCGACAAAGGCCGCGCGGTGAAGCTGAAGGGAGAAAGCTCCGAAATCGCGGCGAACGCCTCAATCGAGTGGATGAAGGGTCAAGTCGCAGCGAAAAAACCGTTTCTCTCAGTGGTTTGGTTTGGATCGCCACATGGCCCGCACATTGCGGCTGCCGAAGACCGCTCACTTTATCCGGGGCATCGGGACGCGGATTTTCTGGGCGAAATCACGGGGATGGATCGAGCATTTGGAATGATTCGTGATTCTCTCGACGAGTTGGGAATTCGAGAAAACACCATCCTTTGGTACTGCAGCGACAATGGGGCGCTTCCAAGAATGGGAGCTACCGGTGGCTTTCGCGGGAACAAAGGAAAAGTCTATGAAGGAGGGTTGCTGGTTCCCTCGATCCTTGAATGGCCGGCCAAAATTGCCGATCCAGTCGTGATTTCCCGCCGCTGTAATACGTCCGACATTTTTCCGACCCTGCTCGAAGTCGCGGGTTTGCCAATCCAGGAAAGGCCGGTTTTGGATGGCATGAGCCTAGCGGGGCTCCTGAACGGAACTTCTCCAGATTTGGAAGAACGGGCCATGGGATTCTGGGATTTCCCCATCGGGGGAAAGTCGATGCGCGCTTATGACATGATGGAGGAAGTTCTGGAGGCACAGGAAAAGAAGATCAATCTCCCGCCGGCTCAAGATTCGTTGCTTGCCGCGGAGATCGATCCTCTCCCGAAGGGAATTCAACAGTATTTTGGTCATGCCGCCTGGATCTCCGGGAATTGGAAACTGCACTGGATCACCGATCCCAAAACCGAGAAACGGAAGCATGAGCTCTATGATCTGGTGCGGGATCCTTACGAAGAGAATGATCTTTCCAAGGCTGAGGTGGAGAGAGTAGGAAAGATGGGGGCGGACTTGGAGTCTTGGCTGAAGAGCGTGGTTTCCAGCCTCGAGGGTATGGACTACTGAGCGCGGCCGAAATTGCGAGCCAAGCCCCCTCACAATCTGCCCACGTCAGAACCAAGCTTTACCTCAAAAAGATGGCTCGAAACCTGGGCGAAAGCTCATTCGGAATCGGGAAAGACCGAAGGCGTGCTCAAGTCAATTTCCTGAAGTTGGGTCAGTTCTACAAATGTGCTGGCGCCTGACTTCGAAAGTTGAACAGTGGCTCGAAACGGACGGCCGTCGCTCCAACCCACCATTTCCTTGGCCTTCTTTCCGACGTCGCTTTCGGTTCCCGCATAGATGTTTCCGGGATAGCCCATGGAGGGAAACCAAGCCGCCCGGAGTCGAATCGGCTCTCCGAGCAGAGGGAGACCTTTGTCGTTATCAAGCGAAACCCCCTTCACCAGATTCAGGCGAAAGGTATGGGGTTTGCTCAACGGACCGTCGAGAAAGGCTTCAAAGGAACGATCGTGAAATTGCGCGAACAACTCCCAATCAATTTTGTATTCCGCTCCATCCTGAATCAAACTCATGGAGAGGGCGCTTCCCGGTAAGGATTCGACAAAAAGCTCAAAGTTGTGGGTGTTGTAACGAACCGGCCCGTTGATGGCGATGACTCCGCGGTATTGCCAACGGCGGATCGAAAGCGGTTCCCAGCTGAACGAGCCATAATGGGTTTTCATTTGTTGGCTCAGTTTTTCGGCATCAAGGACAAAGTTGGCGGCGTCCTCCCAGGTTCCGGCTGCCGCAAAGCTTTGCAGAGCAGCGTAGGCTTTTTGAGCATCAGGAGAGAGCTTTGATGCATCCTGCGCGGAGGACATCGTCAGCGTTAGAGCGAGAAATAATCCCGAAAACCACTTCATCATCCACCTTTAGTCGAAATCTAAGCCGGAGCCAATGAGGAGAACGGCAAAAAAATTGTCGGAAGCATGAATTTAGGTAAACAGTAACACCATGTTTTCCCAACTGAGCGACAACCTCGAAGGCGTTTTCAAAAAGCTGCGTGGTCATGGAAAAATCTCCGAGAAAAACATCTCGGATGCCATGCGCGAAGTTCGCATGGCACTGCTGGAGGCGGATGTCGATTTCAAGGTCGCCAAGGAGTTCATCGCTTCGGTCAAGGAAAAGGCGATGGGCGAGACCGTGCTCAAGAGCATTACGCCGGGGCAGCAGATTGTGAAGATTTTCCAAGATGAGCTGGCGGAGCTACTCGACGGCGATGCGGCACCGCTGGATCTCAATCCGCCAGCGAGGATCATGATGGTCGGACTCAACGGTGCGGGTAAGACGACCACCTCGGCAAAGCTCGCTCTTCACCTGCGAAAGCAGAATCGCCGCCCTGTCTTGATTGCCTGTGATTTGATTCGCCCGGCAGCCGTTGATCAGTTGGTCACTCTGGCCAAGCAAATCGACGTGCCGGTTTACGCTCCGGAAAAAGGGGAGAAGGACGTGATCAAAGTTGCCAAAGCCGGGATTCAATTCACGAAAGACCAAGACGCAACCGTTACCATTTTTGACACGGCCGGACGACAGGAAGTCGATGATGCACTGATTGAGGAGCTCAAAGGGCTTCACAAAGTGGTCGATCCCAAGGAAACGCTGCTCGTGGCCGATTCCGCGACCGGACAACAGGCGGTCAGCGTTGCCCAGACATTTTTGGAGGCGGTCTCCATCACTGGCCTCGTGCTCACCCGGGTCGATGGTGATGCCCGCGGTGGTGCTGCGCTTTCGATGAGAAGCGTCACCCAGATGCCGATCAAGTTCATCGGTGAAGGGGAAAAGATGAACGCTCTGAGCGAGTTCTTTCCCGACCGAATGGCCGGACGGATTCTCGGGATGGGTGACGTGGTGAGCCTGGTGGAAACCGCTGCTGAAGCCGTGGATCAGGAAGAAGCCATGAGAATGGCGGAACGACTTCAAAAAGCCCAGTTCGAC
>JBCDHN010000389.1:0-4153 GCA_038749915.1 Verrucomicrobiota bacterium
CAATCTCGAGGGTGAATCCGGACTCCCCAAATTGAAACGACTTCAATGCTTCCTCAGGCTCCAAAACCGGAGATGGGATGCTCCACTCCTCGGGTGGAGGTGTCATCACGTGGCCTTTGCGGTCGCCGTTCTGAGCAACGGCGATGGATAGAGGCAGGAGAGCGAAAAACGCGAGGGTTCGGGCAGTCGTCATGGAATGGGGAAGTTTCAGCGCGGTGAGTTGCTGTGGAACACGCGCATTGGCGCGGTTCTTATCGGCAAAAAGCAGACAAGAGGGAAATCGGGAACGTTCAAACCCGAAATCGCGAAAATCCTAGTCTGTCTTCTTCATTGCGAAGAGGAATCTGTGAAAATTCGTTGTTGCCCAAGAATTCCTCACCAGACTGTCGAAAAATCGGACCTGATCGGTGCCATCCGTGTTGAAAATTGGAGGAAACTCAGATGCACACAGGTTTTCATTGATGTGCACGGATCGAAGCGTCGTGGCGATCGATCTTGCAACAGTCTTTCACGGATTTCTCCACCTGATAAGGCGGGTTAGGACAAACCGGCAAAAGTCCGGTAAGCTCGCAACTCGTGTTCTCCTGAGCTTGTCGAAGGATCTCTCGACCTCTCTAAAATGGAGCCGAATTTTTACCAATGGGCCTTAGGCGGTTTCGTCGACGGGCTCTCCGGACAGATCGAAGGCCTCATGCACGATGTTGGCGGCGCGTTCGATGTCGCTTTCTTCGATGATCACTGCGGTTTTGATCTCGGAAGTCGTGATCATCTGAATATTGACCCCAGCCTCGGCGAGCGCGCTGAACATCTGGGATGCGACGCCGGAGTGGGAGCGCATGCCGATCCCGACCACGCTCAGTTTGGCGATTCCGTCGGTCGCGAGAACGTCAACCTCGTCGCCAAGGGACTCGAGTAGAGGTTTGAGCGCGGCTTCAGCCTTTGCGAGTTCGGCTTTGTTCAGCGTGAACGAAATGTCGGTGACACCTTGCTCTTTGGTCGTGGAGACGTTTTGCACAATCATGTCCACAATGATCTGGGCTTCGGCCAGCGGAGCGAAAATCTTGGTGGCGATGCCGGGCGTGTCCTTAACGTTGCTGATCGTGACTTTCGCTTGATCGCGTTCCAGACTGACGCCGCGAATGACGACGGCTTCCATGCTCATATCTTCTTCTTTGACAAGGGTTCCGGGGTTGTTGTTGAGGCTGCTTCGTACTTCGAAAACCACACCAAATTTCTTTGCAAACTCGACCGAACGCGACTGCATCACCTTGGTGCCACTGCTGGCCATTTCCAGCAATTCATCGTAGGCGATTTCATCGAGCTTGGTCGCGGATTTAACGACGCGGGGATCACAGGTGAAGACGCCATCAACGTCCGTGAAAATCTGGCACAAGTCGGCCTTGGTCGCCGCCGCCATCGCAATCGCGGTCAGGTCGGACCCTCCCCTGCCGAGCGTGGTGATGCGTCCATCGCTCGTCGTTCCCTGAAAGCCTGCCAGGATGACGATGTGACCGCTGTCGAGCAGCTCATGAACGTTGACCGGGTTAATGTTGTCGATCCGGGCCTTGGTGTGGACGTCATCGGTTGAGATGCCAGCCTGGGAACCGGTCATGGAAGCCGCCTTTCCGCCCATCGAGTTGATCGCCATCGCGGTAAGAGCGATGCTGGCCTGCTCTCCGGTGGCGAGAAGGACGTCGAGTTCCCGCTCGGTCGGGTTACCATCACTGACGTCATCGGCCAGGGCCACCAGTCGATTGGTTTCTCCGCTCATTGCCGAAACGACCGCGACAACCTGGTTGCCCGCTTTCTGGGTTTCGAGGATGCGTCGTGCCACATTGCGGATGCGTTCCGCCGAACCAACGGAAGTCCCGCCATATTTCTGGACAATCAGTGCCATGATGAGCGGCGAACTATGAACAGGCCAACCCGAGGTGCAAGCGAGAAGCCAAACCGCTTCCGGCTGGCTATTGCATCAGGTTCAGGGAACCGTTGCGAAGATTGAATTCCATTCGCTGATTTGGTGGAATCGTCGTCTGGTTGGTGCAATGTAAGGCTGCGGAAGGAATTGCGGGTGGTTTGGTCCAAACCTGCGGGAGCCTAGGAGCAATTCACTTCCCCATTTCCGTAAACACATGTCGACTGCCTCCGAAATTGAACCCGTTCGCCTTTGGGATGAACTCTCCGAGCTCGTGGAGATCGATGATCAATCCAAGATCACCGAACTCCTCGAAGGGCTTTCGGCTGAGGAGCAGCGTCACCTCCTTGCGCACATCAGCGAGGATCGCCTGAATCATCTTGTCGAGTTGTTGGAACCAGAGTTCGCCGCAGAGCTTCTTGAGCATCTGCCCGAGGTTCAGGCAAAAGACATTCTGGAAGATATTCCAGCTTCCGCCGCTGCCGACATCGTGGAGCAGCTTCCCGATGATGTCGGGGCGGATCTCTTGCGGGAAATGGATTCGGAAGAGACCGAGGCGGTCCTTGCCGAGATGGATGATTCCGAGGAAGCAGAGAGCCTTCGTGAGCGCTCCAACTATCCCTGGGACACGGCAGGCGGGTTGATGACGGACTCTTTTGCCTCGGTTCGCGACAGTCTGACGATCGCGGATGTCGTCGCGGAGCTAAGCAAAAATGCCGACCTCTACAAGGACCTCGACGTCCAGTACGTTTACGTGGTTGGGGATGTTGGCGAGTTGAAAGGCGTTCTCCGATTGCGTGACCTGGTGATGACACCGGGCCATCGGGCGGTGACGGAGATCATGTTGACCAATCCGACATCCGCCTCCGTCAGTGATAGTTTTGAAGCGCTCAAAGCGGTTTTCGAGGACAAGTCGTATATCGGCTTACCCGTGGTGGACGAGGGCCGGATCCTCAAAGGCGTTATCAGTCATCAAACCGTGATTGATGCGACCGTTCATCATCAGACCGAGGATTATCTGCATGTCAGTGGTATTGTTGGAGGTGAAGAACTGCGAAGCATGCCGATGTTTCTACGCGCACGTCGTCGGTTGGCGTGGTTGGCGCCCAACATTGTGCTCAACCTGATTGCGGCCAGCGTCATTGCGATGCACGAGGACACGTTGCAAGCGGTCATCGCGCTGGCGATCTTTCTTCCCATCATCTCGGACATGAGCGGTTGTTCGGGGAATCAAGCGGTTGCGGTCAGTATCAGAGAACTCACGTTAGGGTTGATTCGTCCGACCGAGTACCTTCGAATCGTTTTCAAAGAGGGCGTTCTCGGGATCATCAATGGTTCGATCCTGGGCCTGATTCTTGGATCCATCGCCGGCTTATGGAAAGACAATCTCTGGCTCGGACTGGTTGTCGGAGGTGCCCTCACCCTCAACACCATCTTATCCGTATTACTTGGCGGAATGGTTCCTCTCATCCTGAAACGTTTGAAAATTGATCCGGCATTGGCCTCCGGCCCCATTTTGACGACCGCGACTGATATGTGCGGATTCTTCCTCGTGCTTAACCTCGCCTCCATGGCGTTGTCCAAATTGACCCTCTAACCTACAAGTTCATGTCGATTGCTACCAAGACCGGCGATGCCGGAGAAACCGGGTTGATGTTTGGGAAGCGTGTCTCGAAAAACCATCCCCGGGTGGAGGCCAATGGTGCGGTTGACGAGTTCAACGCGACGCTGGGAATGGCTCGTGTGTCCGCTACCCATGCCTTGACCAGTAAGTGGATCGCCGAAATGCAGGCGGACCTGGTTACATTGATGGGCGAGTTGGCGACCCTGCCCGAAGACCTCTCCAAGTTTGAGGAAAAGGGTTTTCAGCGGGTTGCGAAAGAGATGGTCGATAAACTGGATGATTGGGTGACCGAATTGGAGGGGAAACACAAGGTCAACTTCATGAAATGGGCCGTGCCCGGAGCCGCTGGATCCCCTGCCGGTGCTGCGTTGGACCTGGCCCGCACGGTCTGCCGCCGCGCCGAACGGCATGTCGCGTCGCTGATCGAGGATGGTGACATCGAGAACGTTTCCATCCTTCAATATCTAAACCGGCTTTCGGATGTTTGCTGGTTGCTGGCACGGCTGGAAGAGAAAGACGATTAGCTCGGGTCAATGCCCGGAAGACCCAAACCGGAAGCGAGGCGAACGACATTGGTTCTGGAGAGGGCGATTCTGTAGATTCTAACATCATCA
>JBCDHN010000390.1:0-4152 GCA_038749915.1 Verrucomicrobiota bacterium
CAACCATGAGTCGGAAGGATGGTCATCATTCCGGAAACCCGGAAGTTCGAAAAATGGTGGCAGACAAACTGCCGCAACACGTCTGTTGGGTCTACGAGCGAGAAGACGGCGGACGCGGTTTCGGGTTTACCGGGGGGCATTTCCACTCCAACTGGCAAAACGACAATCACCGAAAAACCGCCCTGAATGCGATTGCCTGGGTCGCCGGCGTGGAAATTCCTGAGAATGGGGTCGAAACACCGACTCCCAGCGACGTGTTAATGGGGTTGAATCTTGATCCCAAGCCCCCTCGAAAGAAGTAGAAGGAATCCGATTTCAGCCTGACACGAAGAGATTCGAACCTCTCCCTCCTCACAAATGCCCCCAAAAGGCTTGAATTATTGGCGTGCCAATTCGAGTAGTGAACGCTTTAGGGAAGTTCCCTCAAACTGATAGAATATGGCGAAACAGGCCAAAAAGCAGCCGAAACCGGCAGGAGAAGAATCTCTTCCCTTCGAACAAGCCATCGCCGAGTTGGAGGCGATCGTGAAGGACATGGAGTCCGAGCGCATGCCCTTGGACCAGCTGGTGAATCGTTATGAGCGGGGAAACCGCCTCCTCAAGACCAGCCATAAACGCATTCATGAAGCGGAGCAACGAATAGAAATGATTGCCACTGGGAAAACCGGGAAATCCGAAACGACCTTGCAACCGTTTGATCCTGCAGAAGCTGCCCAGAAAGCCCCCAGCCCGCCAGCTTCCACTCAGAACAAGAAAACTGACAAGCCAGAAGAGTCGGATAACTCCGATGATGAAATCTCACTCTTCTGAAACTCCTTTCCAGATGATCGACAACGCGGCAGACCTCAAGAAGCTCACTGAGGACGAAATGCTCAATTTGGCCGATGAAATTCGGCGTACCCTGATCAATTGCCTTTCCAAAACCGGCGGCCATCTCGGTCCCAACCTTGGAGTGGTGGAACTCAGCCTCGCCCTGCACCGGGTCTTTGAGACGCCCAAAGACAAATTCGTCTTTGATGTGAGCCACCAGTCCTATGTGCATAAAATGCTGACCGGACGTTGGGATCGGATCGAGACGATTCGCCAGTATGAAGGGTTGAATGGGTTCTGTCTTCGTTCGGAAAGTGAGCACGACTGCTATGGAGCTGGCCACGCTGGCACGGCGTTGAGTGCGGCACTGGGGATGGCAGCGGCCCGCGATGTCAAGGGCGGTGATGAACACGTGGTTGCCGTGGCCGGCGATGCCGCCTTCACCTGCGGACCCAGTTTTGAGGCTCTCAACAACATCGCGGAGACGACCAAAAAGTTCATCGTCGTATTGAACGACAACCAGTGGTCGATTGATCGCAACGTGGGTGCGATCGCAAAATACTTCAACGCCCTGCAGACCAGCAACACCTACACCCATCTTCACGATCGGGCGGCCCAGTTTGTCGAGCGAATCGCCGGTCGCGGAATGCGTAAGCTCGCATCCAAGGTCGAGGCCAGTGCCAAGAACGTGTTGCTTGATCCGACCTCACACAATGAAGTGATGAGAAGTGTGATGTTCGAGGAATTCGGGATTCGTTATTACGGTCCGTTGGACGGTCATGATCTCCCGCTTCTCGTCCGGACCTTTGAGCATCTCAAAGATGAGGATCATCCCGTGATCCTTCACATCATCACGGAAAAAGGCCGCGGATATGACCCCGCACTAGACAATCCCATGAAATTTCATGGATTGGGGCCTTACAAGACTGAAACTGGAGAGACCCCCGCGACCGGGACGCCAACCTTTTCCCAAGTCTATGCGCGGTCGGTAACCGACTTCGCCAAAGGAGACGAGCTGATCACCGCAATCACCGGCGCGATGCCGAACGGAACGGGCCTAACGACCTTTAAGGACGAAATTCCCGATCGTTACTACGATGTCGGCATTGCCGAGGAGCATGCAGCACTATTTGCCGCCGGGCAGTCCACCATGGGGCTGAAGCCGTTTTTGACGATCTACTCGACCTTCATGCAGCGGGCCTACGACATGTTGATCCATGATATCGGCATTCAGAATCTTCCGGTTCGCCTTTGCATGGATCGGGCTGGTTTGTCCGGTGACGATGGCCCGACTCACCATGGGTTGTTCGACATTGGCTATCTCCGCCACGTGCCGAACTTCATCTTTATGCAGCCCAAGGACGAGGATGAGTTTGTCGACATGCTCTGGACCATGGCTCAGCACGACGATGGTCCAAGCGCGGTGCGATACCCGAGAGGCGCCGGAGTGGGGGCCAAACCAAAGGACGAACCCCAGTTGCTCGAAATCGGGAAAGCCGAGGTGGTTCAGGACGGAACCGATGTGGCCTTGTTTGGCCTAGGATCAATGTTTGAGATGGCGGAGGAGACCCGGGATAAGCTGGAAGGTCTGGGTTATTCCGTTGCTCTCATCAATCCCCGCTGGATCAAGCCGCTCGACACTCAGGCAATTGAGAAGTATGCGCGACAGTGTTCCGTCATCTGCACCTTTGAGGATCACGTTCTCCACAACGGATTTGGCGGGGCTGTGATCGAGCATCTCAACGATGCAGGCATCAAAACTCCGGTCGAACGGATTGGTTGGCCGGACAAGTTCATTGAGCACGGCAAAGTCGATATTCTCCGCAAAAAGCATGGACTGACATCGGAACGGGCCGTTGAGAAAGTTTCGCCTCATCTCCCGGCACCAACCGCGGCAGAGGTTGCCTAGGACTTGCGAGGACTTCGTTCACCCAAGTCCTTAAAGTTCTCTCCCCACCGATGGTTCTCTACTCGTTGAGCGTGGCGGGGCTGGGAATCTCGCCGTTCTCATAGGCTTCCCACAGGGCTTCGGCAAAAGCGTCGTGGCGTTCGAGCACGATGACCCGCGCAAAGAGGTCGAAGTCGTCGGAAATATGCGAGGCCAGATCATGTTGTTCGGTCGCATGATTGGCAATTTCAAAGCTGATTTCGCGGATTTCATCAATCAGCAGCTCCACGTCCTGGGTGGGTTCTTCCTCGGCCCAGCCTTTCTCCACTGACGTCATGCACTTGTTCCAGCGCTCATCAAAATCCCCTTCATTCTCACGGGATTCCAGAATTTCGTCGCAGTCGAGCGCACCAAAAACGTCGGGAGTTAGAACGCGACCGTCATTTATGGCACCAAGAAGGTCTTGAAGGGAAGTTTCCATCTGATTGGGGAAATTTCCGTATTGTCTGATCGCGAATACTGGCGCGGTCAAAAGAAAAAAATCCCAACCTGCAATTCTCATGCAGGTTGGGATGATGTTTTTCTGAGAAAGGTGTCGGAAATGTTACGCCCAGGGCAGTTTGGTCTTGCCTGGAATCGCCGGGTTGTAGCTCAAATCGGCATTCGGCGTAACCGGAGGCTCGTGATCCCAGGTCATTTTGTCAGGAACCAATTCGAAATTGCTTTCGACAGCGGCATCCCAATTGACGACCTGACCGGTGTAGGTGGCGACGCGTCCCAAAGAGGCCGTGAACGAGCTCTTCGCTCCATAGTAGGCGTTGTTGAGAGGCTTGTTCTCGCGAATCGCGGCGTGGAGCAAATCGTGCTCAACCTGATAGGGGTTGGCCGCTTTCGGAGCGTCACGCCGGCGGTCTCCGCCTTCGGATACTCCCCATTTCCAGATTTCGTTGCCTTGGTAATCTTTGGCTACCGCCTTGCCCTGGCTCATGGTCAGGATTCCTTCAGAACCGGAAATTTCTTCCTCGACGCGTCGGAAGGTTCCCTTGATCTGGCGACACTGACTGTTCATGACCACTCCGTTGCCATACCGAAATTCGACATAGTGGTGATCGAAGATTTCGCCGGACTTGGGATCTTCCCAACCGGAACGGCTTCCCATTCCCTGGGCGCTGACGGGATTCCCGCCCATCACACTGTCTCCACTAACAAACCAGTTCACGATGTCGATGTTGTGAACGTGCTGCTCAGCAATGTGATCTCCGCATACCCAGGCAAAGTGATACCAGTTGTACATCTGATACTCCAGCTCACTCCAGTTAGGATCGCGCTGGACCGTCCACGGGCGACCACCATTCCAGTAGCATTGGGCCGAGACGATGTTGCCGATAATTCCTTCTTCATGAACCTTTTTGAAGGCTTCGAGGTAGGAATCGTGATAGTGGCGCTGCAGGCCA
>JBCDHN010000391.1:0-4146 GCA_038749915.1 Verrucomicrobiota bacterium
CCGGGCCTTCCGTTGATCCGGGATCTGGTCCGCGCCTTGCCGGATGAGGAGTTCGCACCAGTCAAAATCCAGAGTGATTGGTAGGATGAACCTCGGCCAGAAAATCCAGAACCTGCAAAAAAAGCGTATTGCCGCGCTCACGGCCTACGATTATCCAACAGCGCGAATTCTTGATGAGGCCGGGGTCGATTTCATTCTGGTGGGCGATTCGCTGGGAATGGTTTTTGCCGGCAACAAAGACACCACTTCCGTAACGATGGATCAGATGGTCTACCACACCGAAGTCGTTTCACGGGGAGTCACCAACGCCCTCCTCGTCAGTGATTTGCCTTACCATGCCTATGAATCCGTTGAACAGGCGCTCGAGAACTCCCAGCGACTGCTCAATGCTGGCGCCGAGGCCGTGAAAATGGAGGGTGGCCAAGCCGTGATCGCTCAGGTCCAAGCCATCGTAGAAAAGGAAATACTGGTGGTTGGCCATATCGGGATGCTTCCCCAACAGGTAAAGGAAGTGAATGGCTACAAGAAGTGGGGAAAGACCGCCGAGGAAGCCGAGCACCTCTTGAAAGACGCCCTGGTTCTCGAAGAAGCCGGGGCCATCGCTATCGTTCTCGAAAGCATTGTCCCGGACGTGGCCCGGGAAATTTCAGAGCGGCTTCGGATCCCGACGATCGGAATTGGTGCGGGGAGTGATTGCGACGGTCAAATCTCTGTAACCCACGATTTGATCGGCTTTTTCCCGTGGTTTTGTCCGCCTTTCGCCCGGCCCAAAGCCGACATGGCCGGGACGCTCAAACAGGCGGCTGAAAGCTACATCAAAGAGATTCGAAACATTTAGTTTTCGGTCAAACGCCCGTAAGAGCGGAGGCGTTCGTAGCGCGTATCAAGCAGTTCATCAATCGGCTTCTGATGAAGCTGATCCAACTCTTCGATCAAGACGCCTTGCAGTGTGCTCGCGATCTCTTCGTGATCGTACTGAGCTCCGCCGGAAGGCTCGGGCACGACACGATCGACAATTCCAAGCTCCTGGAGATCGGAAGCAGTCAGGCGAAGCGCTGCAGCGGCCTCTGGCGCGTGTTTGCGATCTTTCCAGAGAATGGCAGCACACCCCTCCGGACTGATGACAGAGTAGTAGGCATTTTCCAACATGAGAACGCGATCCGCGATTCCAATTCCCAAGGCCCCCCCTGAACCGCCTTCACCAATGACGACGGCGATGATCGGCGTCCTCAGGACCGCCATCTCACGAAGATTGAAGGCAATTGCTTCGGCGATGTTCCGCTCTTCGGCCCCAATTCCAGGAAACGCGCCTGGAGTATCAATGAGCGATACGATGGGGTTCTTGAACTTTTCCCCCATTTTCATCAGCCGAAGCGACTTCCGATAACCCTCCGGATGGGCGCTGCCGAAGTTTCGATGGAGGTTTTCCTTGGTGTTTCGTCCCTTCTGATGGCCGGTCACCACACACTTATGGTTCCCGATCTTGGCAAAGCCGGATGGCATCGCCGCATCATCGCCGATGTGACGATCACCATGGAGCTCGAGGAAGTTGTCGAAACAACGCTCCACATAGTCCAACATAAAAGGCCGCTTCGGATGCCGGGCAATCTGAACGCGCTGCCAGGCGGTCAAGTTCTGATACACCTCTGCGCGAGTCTGCGAAAGCTTCTCTTCCATCTTCTGAATTTCCGGCTCCATTTCCAGATTCTTGTGACCCGATGACTGACGTCTTAGGGCGTCCAACTGACGCTGGATCTCAAAAATGGGCTTCTCAAATTCCAAAGGCTCAACATCCATATCGGGAACGTTTACTAATTTTATTTGGTTAGTCGCAAGGGGGCACCGACTCTCACGTAGGTGAACAGCTCACTCATGTCAGAAGGGGTCATCAGGATGCCCATCTTCCGATCCTCAGTGGCCGACTCAATGTCTTCCGGAGCGGCCTTGATCGCGACCCCAACTTTGCTGGTTTGGAGCCATTTCTGGGCGAGGTGATATTCTGCGATTTCAAAGGTGGCCCGCTTGTTTCCCAACCATGCCGGCTTGCTCGTGACTTTGGTGGAATAGGGAACCGAAACCGTTGGAGGAAGATTGACATCCACGATCTGGTATTCCTTGAAGAAGACTTCCTTTTTCTCTGGTGTCGTCACTTCGGCAGCACCGGCGGCCGCGATCTCAGCAGTCGCTTCTTCGACCTTGTAAACGGTCAGGGTGCGTTTCTCCAAATCCGCATCCATGGCGAACTCAAGCGGCATGACCCACAGTTTGTCGCCCACCCTGACGAAGTGGGTTGTCCGACCGTTCGCTCGAAGGATGAAATCAATCGTCGTCCGGTATTTTCTCTGAAGGACGGTAAAATAATCGCCCGACCGCACCGTGTGCTGAATCTTCCCGGGCATGGGTGAGCTGGAGAGCAATAAATCCGCGTTGAGCTCGCCGAGAATTCTCTTCGTCTCCTCATACTTCGAGGAATCCGGGTAATACCTCATGAGGTAGTAAAACTGGGTGCGCGCCTGCTCCCATTCCTCCGCCTTGATGTGTGTAATGGCTGCGTTGAAGGGCTTCAGCCCGGGATCGGGAGGAGGCGCAACGATATTGCCGACTTTCACCGCCTCTACCTGTTGAATCGCAACCTTCTCCGGACGTAAGACCTTTTCCCAGTAGTAGGCCATCAGCACAATGGCTCCACCGAGGATGATCAATGCGATGACTCCGGATAGGATCTTGAGTTGATTGTGAGCAGCCATGAGAACTAGAGCAATCCTCTCCGTCGAAAGTCGAATTTGTTGACCTCTTGCGACTTTTCAATCATTTCGAGAGTGAACCGAAGTAAACAAATCTCCCAAGCCTCGTCAATCCCCGCGATCACCGCTGTGAGTGGATTTCCCATCTCCTTCGCGCTGGTGATGACCCGGTCCGAAACGACTTCCAGAGAGTCATGAACGACACTTTCCGAGATGTCCGTTCGGCTGAAATTGAAACCGTATTTCAAGAAAGCGAATTCACTGGCGTGAGCTGACAGCCATTCGCCAAAGGCCTGCGCCTGTTCACCAAACCCTTCAAAACTGAAATCAGCCGAGTCCTCCGGCCTGAGAATGGTTGGACGCTCCGCATTGATTCTTCCCTCCCTTACCCGGACCTGGCTCACTGCATCCATCAGTTCCGTGATCAGGGTGAACTCGAAACTCGTGGACCCGAAGGTGTCGATCATCCGGTCCGGCTCATAAAGAACCCGCGTTGTCTCAAACGCGTAATTGATGTCGTCCTCGGAGTACATAATTTTCAGGCGAAGGCTAAGGGACACGTTAAACGTCCGCCAGCACTATTTGCCAAGTACGACACGCAATGAAACGAAAACGGTTCCCGAGTTTGGGAACCGTCCGGAAAAATGTGGAAACCAGTCAAGTTGGGCGGTTTAACCGTCCGCTTTACGCTTTTCGACGTAAACGTAAACGTCACCGACCGTGGTCAACTTTTCGGCGTCCTCGTCGGGCACTTCGATGTTGAATTCTTCTTCAAAAGCCATCACGAGTTCTACTGTATCCAAAGAGTCTGCTCCCAGATCTTCGATAAATTTCGCCTCAGGAGTCACCTGTTCGGCATTGACGCCCAGTTGCTCGACGATGATGTCTTTTACCTTGTCTTTGATCTCTGACATAAAGTTACTGCTAGATTTGCCCTAGCCTTACAACGTCCCTCAAGTTTGGCAACAAAAATAAACCTCTCCAAATTGATGGCTCCAAAATCCAAAGATTTGTGGCAAGTTCGGCACCTCGGAATCGAATCCAAGACCTTGAATTTGTCCGCCAATTCACATGACCGTCACGATTAACGGAAACGAGGAAACCATTGAAGAGCAATCGCTTACCATCGACCAGCTCCTTCGCAGACTGGGGGTCGATTACCCCGTGCTGGTGGAGCACAACGGCACCGCGCTCTTCGAACGCGAATTTGGCGATTCCAAGGTCGGTGAGGGAGACCGCATTGAGCTGCTCCGAATCGCCGCAGGAGGTTAAGCTTGCTTCCTTGTTTTGACCGCTCACAAATCGTTACCTCAGCGCAAGACTCGGTCCCGAAAGCCAGTGTATCCCCTTAAAGTACCGACCTACAGCGATAAGCTGTCGCCGCAGCAGGTGATTGCCACGG
>JBCDHN010000392.1:0-4142 GCA_038749915.1 Verrucomicrobiota bacterium
ACCGAGTCCCAGATCTGTTCCGCAGTCATCCGCCGCAGAATGGGGCCGGTGAATGCATATGAACCACCGAGTGGGATTTCTTCTGACCCCGCTTCTCTTTGATAAGCCTTTGAGTTGAAGATCGCGGCGAGGAACTTCTTCATGTCGTAGCCGGAATCAATCATGAGTCCCTCGAGGTAATTCATGAGTTGCGCGTCGCTTGGTGCGGTCGAGTCCATGATTTCATCGACTGGTTCGATCAGGCCAATTCCCATCGCTTTCTTCCAAAGCCGGTTGGCGATCACCGTGGTGAAGCGAGGATTGTCCGGTGAGGTCATCCATTCCGCGTAGGTGAAAACGCGTGCTCCCGGACTTTGAATCTCAACCTGCTCTCCAAAAATGGCAGCTGGCTCGATCTTCTGCTTCGGTTCCGCGTCACTGTATTGATAGTCGTGCGGAAGTTGGGGAAGGCGCTCTGCATCGTAGCTCACCATATTGTTGTTCCGGACTGGTCGGGTAACTTCCTGAAATGCCCGCTGCAGATTCTGGCGCTCGCTGCGGTCGATATCCATCTTTCCGATCGCACGTTGCAGTTCTTGAATTTGGGTCCGATAACCACGGTTGTTGGCATCCATTCCGTAGCTGAAGGCTGCCATGTGGTAGAAGTCCATCTGGGTCCATTTGTCGAACGGGTGGTTATGGCATTGGGCACATTCCAGTCGCGTTCCCAGGAATATCCGGACGGTGTTCGCCATGTGATCGAGAGGCATGCCACGGTCGCGATAAGTGTAGCCGATGGCCCCGTTGTCCCAAGCCTGACCCTCTGCGGTAACCAAGGTTTTCACAAACTGGTTGTAGGGCATGTTTTCCCGCAAAGCGTCGCGCACAAACTCGACGTAGTAGGGGGTGATGTTTCGCCCCCCGCCGAGGTTCAGGTTGATGCGAAGAATGTCGGCCCAGTAATTGAAGAAGTGATTAACGTAGCCTTCGCTCTGCAAGAGTTCATCGATCAGTTTCGCCCGCTTGTCGGGATCGGTTGAGGCGAGAAACCTGGTCGATTCATCGTAGGTCGGAATCCTTCCAACCGCGTCCAGGTAAATCCGCCGAACAAAGATCTCATCGCTTGCGTCCGCATTGCCGGTCACTCCTTGTTCCTTCCAACTCTTCGCAAGGATACTGTCGATCGTCTTGGCCGCTGTTTGCGTGTCAGCCACCGCCCAACCGGGCATTAGCAGGAGAGCTAAAAAGAGGTAGAACAATTTCATAACGGCGTAAATCGGGGGCTTACCCAATAAACACGCCATCGTCTTTTCCTGTCTTTCACCCCGATTTTAAGAGGGACAAGAATCTACCCGTCCATTTCATCTGGTTCCTAGCCTTCCGGGCCGAAACGGACGATGACATGGGGCTTGTCGAGAAAATACCGCTCAGCCGTTTCCCTTACGCGATCGCCATCGATCGCATCCATCAATTTGGGCGTGTTGAAGGAATGATCCCATCCGAAGTCATACAACTCGTCCATGGCGTGAGTTCTGGCGCAACTGGCCAGGCTCTGCAGCCGATTTTTGTGGCTGCCCTGCCAAGACCGTTTTGCCCGGGCCAACTCATCGGGCGCGATACCGTTCTTGCCCAGGTGTTCAATCTCTGAAAGGAGTCCAGCTTCAACCTCATCCGCCTGCTCCGGCGACGTTGCTGTGTAAAAGTAAAAACAGCCGCCCGCAAAACCAAGAATGCGGCTGGTCCCAACCATGTAGGCTGCGCCGAGTTCTTCACGAATTTTGACGTAGAGGCGAGAACTCATGTCACTGCAGGCGTCGTCGATCAGCTCCAAAGTCAGAAGATCCTCGCTGAAAACTCCTCCTGCCGGAAACGCAACGAGAACGATGGTTTGTTGCTTGTCGGACTCCGTTTCCACCAGGCGTTTGGTTTCGGCAAAGGTTGGAACGGCTTCAACGCCTGAGAATCTCCGGTCGCCGGATGGCAGAGAACCCAATGCTTCTTCCACCGCGTCTTTGACTTCATCGCCATCGACATCGCCGTAGACGGCCATCACCGTGTTCTTGGCGAGCACGTTTTCTCCTTGATAACGAATGAGGTCGTCCTGCGAAATCAAATGCATGCTTTCCTCGGTTCCGGATAACGGGTTCCGGTAAGCATGGTTTGCGAAAAGGGTTTCGCGCATCAGCTTGGCAGCCTGCGTCATTGGTCGATCGAGCTCGGATCGGATGCTGGCAATCTGAAATTCCCGTTCCCGTTGCAACGTGTCCGGAATGAAAGCGGGTTCCTTGAGTGCCGTGGCGATTGCCTCGAGTCCGATGCGCCAATCAGGCGCCATGAGTTCGGAACTCAGCCCCAGACTGTTGAAGCCTGAAAAACTGTTGAAGTCGCCTCCCACATTTTCAATCAAATTGGCGACCTCTTCAGCTGAGCGAGATTTCGTATCCCGGGTGAGCAACTTGGAAAAAACGCGGGTCAAACCGGCTGGCGCCTGGTGCTCGGCCAGCAGGCCGCCCCTCATCGCAGTGTGCACGGTCGCCAACGGTAGTCGGCGATCGGAGCAAACCAACAGCGTAAGCCCGTTGTTGAGTTCAAATCGTTCGGTTTGTCCTTCGGACTTTTTGGTGCGGCGCTTTTTGGCTTTGGTCAGGCTGCCTTCCGGGTTCAGGGAAACCGTGGTGAAGTTTAGGGGATGAATCCAGCGCCGGGCGGTATCGGATACCTCTTCGGGGGAAATGGCCTGAAGATCGCGAATGTAGTCCTGGGTGAACTCCGGATTGCCGGTCAACATCCAGCTGGAGCCGATGTCACTGGCCACTCCCCGTGTGGTTGTGAGCGAATCAAGGGACTCACTGAGAGCCATGTTCAAGGCTTTGGTTAGCTCATCCTTCGTGATGCCGGTTTGCACGCTTTCATTGAGTAGCTTCAGAATTTCGGCCTCAGCTTCTTCCCTCTTGTCAGCATCCACCTCGGCGGCGATCACAAACAGACCGGTGTCAGGCATTGAGTAGACAAAAGAAGTGACAGAATGCACGAGGCCAAGTTCGTCGCGCAGTTTTCGGTAGAGGAGAGAGCTGCGACCACTACCCAAGATACTGGAAAATAGATCCAGAGCGCCGGTCTCGGAGTCCGTGACATTCGGGCCATGCCAGAGAAGGCGAAGCTGTGTGTGTTGGGTGCTTCCCTCAACGTGATTGATACGGCGGCCCCGTTGGCGCGGCTCGGGTGGAAGGATCACGGGCGGCAGAGGAGCTCGCTTGACCCCGCCAAATACTTTGTCGATCTCTTTGCTCAACTTCTTCGCATCGACCGGTCCTGACACCACCATAAACATGTTGTTAGGCACGTAGTGTCTTCGATAGAACGTGACAAGATCGTCATAGGTGATCTGATCAAAGACTTCCCGGTGTCCGATGACGGGAAATTGAACGGGATGAGCGAGGTAAGCGGTCGCAAACATCAGCTTGCTGACGACGGAGCCCGGGCTGTCGTCACCCATCGCCATTTCGCGGCGAATGACATCGAGTTCCTTCACGAATTCCTCTTCCGGAAGCGTCGAGTGCAACGTCATGTCTCCCAGAATCTCAAGGCAGTTGTTGCATTCCTCGGGAGGTGTCTCAATCCAGTAAACCGTGCGATCGAAAGAGGTGTAAGCGTTGATGTAGGCACCGGCAGCCTGGACATCCTCGGAGACCTCGCGGGATCCACGCTTTTCCGTTCCATTGAAGAGCATGTGTTCCAGCAGGTGAGACATTCCTGCGCCAAGCCATGTCTCTTCATGGATGCTGCCGACCCGAACCCAGACCTGCAGACTGACAATTGGGGCCCGCTGATCTTCCTTGATCAGGTATTGGAGGCCGTTGGAGAGTGTGCCCTTCTGTGGATTATGGGCGGGAAGCTCAATGGTGCGTTTTGCCATTGAATCTAGTCCTGATTCTCACTTGGGTGATTAGAGATAAAAGCTCCGCCATCGCTGCCGGGCTTTTTGGCGCGGCCGGCTTGATGTTGTTTGTTGGCCGGGAGAAATGGTGCCGAAAACGCTTCGTGAAAGTCATACACATCGACAAAGTCTTCAGGAGTGTCGTCATTGGACTGGGCAAACGTTCCTTCCGAGATCAGGTTAAACACCATGTCACCGACATTGCTTGTTTCGGTAATGCCCCACT
>JBCDHN010000393.1:0-4139 GCA_038749915.1 Verrucomicrobiota bacterium
GCGGGCGATTCCCGGACCCCAGTTCGATCATGCTGATTCCCTTGATCTTGGCCCCGGGCTCGAGGTCATCAATCGGATATTTGACAACCGGAGTGCAGCTGAAGGCTCCGACGATGTAATTCTTACCGTTCTCCTGATAAGGGATCATTACACTCATTGGCGCCTTCGTTTCCCAGCGACGATGAGCAACATGATAGGTCTCGGCGCTGTAAACTGATCCCGCCTTGTTATGCTGAATCGGTCCATCCACTGCGAAGATTTTGCTGGCGAATGCATCGGACGCTCTGCCTGCAGCGATCAGTCGATTTCCTGCCCAGACCACGTCGGTGATTTTGCTGATCGGTGCGCCGCCCTCGTTTAAAATTGGCACCACGGCATGCGTGACGTCTTCGAGCGAAACAAACTCGATCTCCTGATCACGTTTGATTCTGAGAATCACATACGTCTTATCATCCTGCTTTCGCACGGCCACATAAGGAATGCCGCTCACTGGATTCACCGCCAAATCGAGGATTTCGACGTCTTCCGTCTCAACTCCCAACCGACCCGCGATTTCGGTGGTGAGTCCTTGGATGGCTGAGAAATCAGCGTCTGTGCCTGCACTCGGCTCCTCCAGTTTTACGGCCAGGATTTGCGCTTTTTGGCCGTCTCCGATCAACAGAACGCTTTCCGGGGCAAAACTTATGACATCAATCCTGCCGATGTCGGGTTGTCCTGTTATGGTCTTTTCGAGTACACTCTCCGCGAAAATGGGAGATAGGGAGGCGATGAATAGCACCAAAGTGCCGAGCGTCTTCATGAGTCAGTATGGTGGGATTTGTGATTCAAATTACCAAGCCCTTCCCGCTCAGCAAATCGAATTTCTGGAGTGGGATTCCTTCGCATTTTTCGAAATGTGAGGATTGCAACGTCGAAAAAGGATCGCTAAGATGCGCCGCATTATTTCGTACAACTTAAGGGTTCGAACGATAACAGACAGACACAAACCAAAGTTGTGGCCACGACGCAGCTAACACCTCTTTCCATGAGATTTTTCCTAGCTCTCGCCTTTTCGGCATTTCTCGGCGCTTTCGCCTTTGCACAGGATCCGGCTGCCCCTCCGGAGTCCGAAGAACCGATGGCTGAAGAGGCGGATCCAACATTGGCCTCGGAGACCCCGGGTGCATCCACCACTGAAAAGGCGGTCGAGTTCATCAAGGTTTTAAAAACGGGCGGCGTGGTCATGATTCCGCTCGCGGCTCTGTCGTTTGTCGCCGTGCTCCTGATTTTCTACTACATGCTCACAATTCGGCAGGGAACAGTGGTCAGCGACAAGTTCATGAATGCTGCGGATGCTCTCATCCGCAAACAGGACTACCTCGGACTGATCGCAGTATGTAATCGGGAAAATGAAGCAATCGCGAGAGTCACCTACAAAACCCTCGACTTCGCCACGAAGAATCCGACGGCGAGCTTTGAAGAAGTTCGCGAAGTCACCGAGGCGGAGGGAAGTCGGCAAGCCAGTATTCTGAACCAACGGATCACCTACCTGGCCGATGTTGGCTCCGTCGCACCGATGGTCGGACTCTTGGGGACGGTTTTGGGGATGATTAAATCCTTTAACGACCTGAGTGCCGCCTCCGGAGCTGTTCAGGTCCAGGTGAGCCAGGGTGTGTCGCAGGCGCTCATCACCACGGCCAGCGGGTTAACGATTGGGATTCCCGCCCTCATTTTTTATTCCATTTTCCGGGGCAAGGTTCAAAAGATGATTAGTGAGATGGAAGCCGCAATGACGCACCTGATGGCCCTGCTCGCCGCCCAATACAAGCGGGCCAACTATCGGGCAACGGCACGAAGCGATGAGCGCCCCGCGGGCCGCCGCGATGCCAAAGGCGTCTAACTCCCGATCTCAAGATTTATGAAGTTTCGCGAGCACAGCACCCCGAAACAGGCCGAGATGCAACTCGCGCCGATGATCGACGTGGTCTTCCTCCTCCTTATCTTTTTCATCGTTTCGTGGAACTTCGCCCGATTCGAAGCTGAAGTGAACATCTCTGTTCCCGAAGCGAAAACTGCTGAGCAAACGCCGAGGACCCCGGGTGAAATCATCATCAACGTGACCAAAGACGGTGAAATTAAAATCAACAGCCAGATTCTGGACCAGCCAGAGCTCCTTGAAAAACTCACCCGGGTTGCAGAACTCTTCAAAGATCAGCCCGTGATTCTTCGGGGAGATCGGGACGCGAACTTCGCGGCGGTCATGGTGGTGCTCGATACCTGTCAGGAAGCGGGGATCTGGAATGTCGCGTTTGCCGCGGAGAAACCTGAGTAATTTGCCTCCGAGCGAATCGGGCGATTTCACCCCAGAATGAGGGTCACAAGGCTCGTTTCTTTCTTCACTTTGAATGGTCGGGACAATGGCCTCGACCAACTTCCACATTCTTCCCCGATTTTTGTGATGATCTTCCCGACAGATTCATGCAATAGTCTATTTGCCGCCAGACTGGCGAAGCTCTCAACCTGATGAAGGTCCCTTTCTCCACCTACCTCCTTTTTTCCTGTATAGCTTTGCTTGGGACTCCCTCCGTTTCTTTCAGCCAGGAACAGATCCGGGCAGTTCCGATTCAACCACAGGAAGAACTCTTCAAGTTTGCAAATCTCCTCTACGGGAATCAGAACTTTGAAGAAGCAGCGCCCAAGTACATGCGCTTTCTGACCGAGTATCCCAAGAGCGTGAACGCTCCGACCGCTTGGTATCGACTCGGTGACTGTCAACGACGGCTGAAGAATGTGGCCGAGGCAAAAAAGGCCTTTCAACAGGTGCTCAAACTCGATCCCAATGGCCCCTTTGCCGGATTCGCTTCCTATGCCATGGCGGTTTACACATTCAACGAGAACAAGTTCGATGCATCTCTCCCTTACTTCCGCATCGCCACCAACAAGCTCAAGGATCCCAAGATCAGCCTCGAAGCCCAGTTCTTCTATGCGCAGGCCCTCCAGCTCGCGAAAAGTAATGAGGAAGCAATTGCCGCCTACAAAACCGTTCTCGCTTCAAAGGTCCCCAATCTATATCGGGAGCGCTCCGAGTTGGAACTGGCAAAACTGCTCCTGGCCGCCGGCAAAAAGGATGAATCAACGAAGCACTTCACGAGTTTGGCCGCGAATGCCAAGGATCCATCGATCCGAGACGAAGCAACATTCAAAGCGGGCATCCTCGGTCTTGATTCGGCCAACCCCGAAAAGGCTGAGGCATTTCTTCTCAGCACCCTCAAAAACTCCACCAGCAATCCAGACTTCAGGGCTCAGGCCCAACTTGCCCTTCTTCTTCGGGCCAACGACCGCAACGATCTGGAGAAGGTAACGGTCTATTATGGAGCTGGTCCTCTGGGCAAGGAGAAGTCGCAATCAACCGCCCAGATGATGCTGATCGCGGCGAACGCGTATCGGAAGCTGAACAAGCTCGCCAAGGCAATTGAGATTTACGGCAAGATTGAGTCGGACCAAAACTTTCGAAAACTTCCTGAAGGACGAATGGCAGGCTTTCAGAAGTTGAATTGTTTCCTGGAAGCCGGAGATCCGGACATCGCACGGTGGGTCGATAAATATGTCGCCAATCAAAGCGAGATCGATCCTGATACGCCGTTCATCGACCTGGCACTGCTGATCAAAGCGGAACGCCTCTACGAGAACAAGGACTATAAGAATGCTGCCGTGACCTACCGAAATGTACGCCCCAGCAATATCGACCCTAAGTATGTTCCAGCAAGGCACTACAAAATGGGTTGGGCGTTGATCGAAAGCGGTAACGAACCGCAAGGCTTGGATATTCTGGGTGAGTTCGCCAGTGATTGGCCGGACGACCCGCGGGTTCCTTCGGCTCTCGTCAAGCGGGCCATGACCTTCCAAACGTTGGAAAATTATGAGGACGCGCTTTCGAACTATCAGACGTTGACCAAGAGGTTTCCGAGCGACCCGAATTCGGAGTTTTCCATGCAACAGATTGCACTGATTCATGCCCAGCTTCAGCAGATCCGCCCAATGGTTGAGGCCTATTCCAACCTGCTGAAGCGGTTCCCGAATACACCGATCAAGGCGGAAGCCCATTACTGGATTGGTGGAGGATTGTTCGATCTCAAGGATTACAAGCCGGCAATTCCAGC
>JBCDHN010000394.1:0-4133 GCA_038749915.1 Verrucomicrobiota bacterium
AAACGGCCAGGCGACTTCGATCCTCGCTCAGTTCAATCCGCTTTCAACAGCGGGCGAAGGATTCACCTTCCAACGTGTTGATGGAACGCCGATGACCATGTTGGAAGTCTATCACGCACTGTTGCGTCCCGAATACACCGGAACCAACATCTTCCAGAACGTCTTTGGTGACCAGGAGGACGAGGACAATGAAGGAAACGGATTCGTGCCTGATCCAACCGCGGAAATCAATGGTTCGGAAACGCAGGAAATTCTGGTGGACGCAGAAGCGAAGCCTGCGACAGAGTTGCAACTCGTAGGTCTGTTCGAGGCGTTCCGATCTCTCGAAAAACCCACCATTTTTGCCGGAGTGCAAATGGGTGAGAGCCTGCAAAATTCCATTCCGATGGTGGCTGGTTCAGGGAACCCGGGAGAAGAGTTTACGATCCGTGTGTTGGAAGGCAAAACCTATCGGGCTACCGCCGATGAAGACGGGAACTGGACCTGTCTGCTCGCCGAATCGTCCTTGGAGAATACTTTGGAACTGGAAATTCAGTCGGGCGCCAATCCCCATGAGTTGCATGTTTACGAGGTGGAGAGTGCGGTTTCCGAGAACGTCTTGGCTCAGCTTGGCGACGAGATCAAGTCTGGCGACATGGTTGGGAAGGTGATCACGGTTGCTGTGTGATCACCTCTTGATCCCCGTAGGAAAACTCTCTGGCTTTGCCGGTTACGGATATCGCCAAACGAGATCGCGTCCGGGAATCCCGCCATCGTCTTTCTGGTCAATTCCGGAGCCGTGCAACTGGTAGCGGCCATTCGGGGTTTTGGCATAGCGAATGGGCAGCGTTGGTTGAAAACGGTCTTGGGGTAGGCCAGACAGATAAACCGGGACAAGCGTCATCAACGAATCCGGGTAGGATTTGTTGGAGATGTGGTATCGTTCCAACGCGCAGGAGATTCTGGCAAAATCGAAAATCTGCTGAGCTTCAAGAGTCGACTCTCCAATTTTGCCAAGGTTGGGAACGGCAGCCCGCATGAACGAAATCCGGGAGCGCCAGCCTGGCTTCCAAGTATTCAATCGCTTGGACTGTTCAATCGTCAGCTCGTCCGGGACCTTGCCATTTTCGAGGGTGACACTTTCCCACATCGAAAAGCTATCGATCACCGCGTTAAAGTGACGACCTTTCGGTGCCGTGATGTCCAAAGCGCGGAGAATCAGGTCCTGAAGGTGGCGGAACGGATCCGACGTGCTTCTCGAAAGGGGAGAAAGTGTTCCTGACATGAGAAGCTCTCGGAACCCCTGGTCATCAATGATGTCCCGAATTCCCCCCATTTCCTGAAACGCAGGCTGTGCAAAATCTCGGGCGAGTCTGACCTCGTTCAGCGCGTTCTGTAGCTCTGTTAGTTGTTCGGCATCATAAGCCTGCATCGCCAATCCTTCCCAAATCGAATCAGACAGAATCCCGCAAACGGCAATATTGACGAGAAGTCCGACCAGCGCCTGTTCTCGCAGGTGATTGGAAAACTGCATGAACGCGATTAAATCCCGGCAAGCGCGCTCCGGATCATGATTATGAAGATGAATTGCGACGCGGTCACAAGTGTGTTTTGCGGCATCATTGATTCGTCCAGGGCTGGGAACCCGGTCACCGAAACTTCTCGCTCGCGTTCTTTTGCAGCCGTCAGCAAAAGTCTGGAAGAGACCGTCGAGGGCAAGGTCTTCGTGATGCGCTTGTCTCAGGAAATCCTCCAGTTCTTTTCCGAGTGGGAGGTTGAACTCAGTTAGTGTTGCCGCCTCCAGGCTGGCCGCTTTCAAAACATAGTCCGTGGTCCGGTAACTCCCGCTGAGGAGATTCGGAAGCGAAGGATCATAGTTAGGCGACATCGCCTCCCATTTTCGCATCACATCTGATTCCCAGAAGTCTTCGTCCTGTGGGATGTTGATCTGAGACGGATCAGGTAGGGAAATTGTGACGCCCCGTTCTTCCCAAGCTTGATGATAGTTCTTCCAGGCGATCCGTCCCGATAAGTCTTCCACGACGTATAGCGTGGTGATCGAAGTCGCAGCGATGATCAGCCAGCGAATGCCTTTCGGAGTTCGCCGCCAACGGTCTTTGACGTGATGGAATCTGCGATTCACATTAAGTGGTCTAGAGGTCCTTCAATGAACGCGTCGTCAGCGGGTTCGCATCGTTCACAATTGCCTTGATCGTGGTTTCGATGAGTTTGATTTCGGCCTCGAGGCCTTTCGCTTCCCGATGCGATTTCAGCTGCTCTTGAAGTTTCGCCAAATCGGGGAGCATGGGGCGAGCCGCTCCGCCGTAAGCCATCAATGCTTCCAGACAGGTCTTGATCCGTTTCTTCTTTCCCCAGAGTTCAGGGTTCATGATGCCGAGGCAAAGGGGTAGCCCTTCTTCAATGCGGTGCTTAGCGAGAATCTTCAGGCCGGCCATCCGGATGCCATCCGAGAACATCACGCCGCTGGGAGCAGGGTAGGCAACAGATTCGTAGATCGCGGGGAGGAGTGGTTCAATCTCTTTAGTGGTGAGTTGGCTGTAGACTGTGGTTAGGGATCCACGGGCCCGCCCATCTTCGTTCTCGAGGACTGCCCGGGCTGCATCCCGAAGCAGATCACGATCGGCGCCCTCAAGCGACTTGCCCATCAGTCCTCCCCGTTGGTTGAACAGGGCAAAGGCAAGGTAGCGTTGAAGGTAACCGCGATGATCATCCGGTGATGTCGGTGCCGCGACGAGCTCGAGCAGGTCGGGAATGGCGACTCGCGCGGGTGTCCCGATCCCTGCCAATGCTTCGGCAGCTTGTGCTTGGATCCAATACGTTTCGGAAGTGAGTAACGTACGCAAAGCCGGGATTCCATCGGCCCCACGGGCACCCAGTTGTTCAAATGCCGCACAGGCCCCAAATTGAGAATTCAGGTCGTCGCTTTCTGCCATCGCAATGAGCTGATCAACCAAGGTTTCATCCTCCTGCTTCGCCAGTGCCAGCGCGGCACGTTCGCGTATCACAGGGGACCAGGAAGAGAGGTTTTCGAGCAATTCATCCGTCGAACGCGTCTCGTAAGACGCCGCTTTAGACTGCGGCATCCATCCTCGCCCTTCATGGATCATCTGCTTGGCTTCGGCTTTGGACAGCAAGGGAGCGGAACTGGCGGTGCTCCCCGTAAACCAAAGTTTTCGGTGGGGCAATGCATAGCTCAGGAGGTAGGCACCGGTGCAATCCCAGCCGCGGTAGGAGTGCTCGCCGCCCGTCGCCGCTGGTTTGCCGAGAAAGTCGAAGCCTCCATCCCAGGTTCGGGCCAGATCTAGCAGCCAGGCCGATTCGGCGACCCAAGCTCCGGTCGCTTCCGGGCCGGATCGGGAAACGCCGGGTAACGCCCAAAGCATGTTGAAGAAGTTTCCGGTGTGGCCCGATTCGCGCTCGATCCCATAAGACGAAAGCCCCATGTGGCTGAAAAATGTGGTCGCCTCGCCATCCTCCAATAAATCAAAGAGCACTGCGGCAGCCGAAGCTTTTCCATTGTCGTCATGCATGTTGAGCCAAGGATGATGGTCGCCATACGGAATCGCACCCTTGCCGGCATAGAATCGCAGAAAGCCTTGGCTCTTGTTGATCGCTTCATCGATGAGCGGATCGCTTACCCCAGCTTCGCGGGCCAAAATCAGAGAGGTGGTGAGGCTTAGACCCACCTGATTCATCGCTCCGTAGCCACGCAGGATTCCGTTGTGCTTGTAGGCGAACCGATGGCCCCAGGTTCCGACATGACTCTGGCCTTCGGCGATTTCCGTGCTCAGCCGCGTGATCGCGGGAACCACCGATTGATCACCGGTTACCATCACATACTCAGCCAAAAACAGATTCACCCAACCAGCCGCCCAGCAATGAAGAGCGCCTTCCTGAATCTGCCACGTCGAAGCCCACTCCGCCTCCTGCTTCACCAGCGGCAGATACTGATCATTACCGCTCGCAAGCAACGCCATCGCATTGAGCGAACGCACGATTGGGTGGCGCCGTCTTCCGTCGGGCGTCTTCAGATTTTTGGCGATCGCAGCGCATCCCTCACTCAGAATCCGGGCCGATTTCGGACAATCATAGGGTGCCGTTTCGGAATAACTTCCCATCACCGTGATGGGAAT
>JBCDHN010000395.1:0-4127 GCA_038749915.1 Verrucomicrobiota bacterium
CGACAATCCATTCCCAACTGCCCGGCATGTAGACTGTGATCAAACGGAATGGGCTGCTCCGGCTCATAGCCAACTCGGCTATACTTGGGCGTCCAATACACAGTAATAGCCGCAGTGACGCCGGTGCCGAGAACAATAACGGCAACGATGAGCTTGAGCGGAAAGAAGTTCGTCCAGCGTGGAAAAAAGTTCCCCATTTCGGTCTAGATAGCGTGAAGGTATAGAGCTTGTGAAAAATTTCACAAGCGTTTATCCGTACTTTTTTCTACGCCTGTCAGACGTTCGTGGCGACACATTTTTCCCTTTGTTTTGCACGATTCCCGGCCCATCACCTCAACGGTCGAAAACCCGCAGCGTAATCGAGACCCGGCGACCTTCAGATCTACCGTTCTTCGTCACCTCATGGGTCCAGTTTTCATTGGTCGCAAACGGAAGAATGACCACCCATCCATTCCGTAAATCGAAGTCGTGAAATCCTTTTCCTTTCCAGGGTCGAAGCCGGAAAACGCGCCCTGCTCCAAGGGAAATTGTCACGATGGGAGAACCCTTGGTGAGTTGGTTCGGCGTGTCCCGATGCTTTCCGATGTAGTGTCCGAGCTTTCCATCATACCAGTTCAAAAGAAGCCCATTGAGCCGTTCATCAATTGCAGTTTGCGCCCACTTCCAAAAGGGCATCAGCAAATCCGGAACTTCCAGAGCCTCGTTGGTTGATCCCGAATAAGCGTAGTCACGATTGAAGGCTTGTTGCCAGCGCGGTGTTTTGACCAGACGCCCTCCCATTCGGACATCATGAAAATCGGGAGGATGAAGCTTCCACAACTCCTCAAACGCGGACTCTCCCAGGCAAAGTTCTTCCGGCAACCGCCCCATCCAGATCTGATGAGCTCCATCGAGAGCGAAGCGATCGAACCCAGGCGCTCCATTCTCCGTCCACGTCATTCCAACCAGCCCAAACTGGTCAAGAACGCCTCCATATCTCTGGTCGTCGCCTCGAACATCTCGTTTCCACCCCTGCCAAAATTGAAGAATCCGTGCTTTTCACCCTCATAAGCAAAGAGCTCGCAGCGAACCCCTGCCTCCTTCATCTTCCGAGTAAAAATCTCCGCCGTGACAAAGAGGACGGTCGGATCTTGGGTACCATGAAAGAGCGCCGCTGGTGGATCGCTCTCGTCTATGTGATGGGCCGGAGAAAGAGCAACCGGATTCACTCCCATTCGCTCACGCATTTCCGCGCTTCGATCTTTGCCCGATGGATTCAGCCCATCAATGGGAGCCAACACACAGGCCGGATTGAAAAGGACCAAGGCGTCAGCTCGCGACGAGACGCTCTCCTCCCCTTCCGGAGCAATCACGCCGAGACAGGCCGCAACATGCCCACCAGCCGATCCACCGCCTGCAGCCAGTCGATCGGGATCGATCCCCAATTCGCCAGCGTGGTTTCTTGCCCAGCGCATCGCGTCCCGAGCATCTTCCACACACACATTGGCCAGGGTTTGATGGCGCCCCCGAACCCGATAATCGGCCGTCATCGCAACCATCCCTCGTGCCGCCAACTTTTTGCATTGCTCGGTAAATTGGGCCGGACTTCCGCTTTTCCAGCCACCTCCAAAGAAGAAAATCACGGCCGGACGCCTGTCTGCGGCGGTCCAGCCATCGGGCTGGAAGATCCAGAGATCGAGCTTTACGTCGCCCACCTCCTTGTAGGTGACGCGCTTGGCATCGGGAATTTCAGGCGGGTAACTTCGCTGGGCAAAGCTCGAATCAGATAAAACAAGGGAGGCGAGGCAAAGAACTTTAAGGGGTTTAAACATGGATCGGGGGATTTGGGGGCGGGCTTCAGGCTAGTACCAACCGGCGGAAGTCCGGTCAACTCGCATTTCGACTATTCCACGCACCTTGTGTCATCCTGAGCTCGTCAAAGGATCTCTCCGTTTCTCTCAAGCGACTCGAAATCGGAGTTCCATGAGGATCGGGGAGATCCTTCGACAGGCTCAGAATGACCATGAACCGAATTTCCACCGATGGGCAGCAGCGGTATCTCCCAAAAACGCAATCTTGCGCCAAAGAGGATTGGTCCCCCTCCCTAAACAGTGCGTATCATCCCTAGATTGACTGTGGCTCTCCCTTCCCAGGACTTTGAACTTCCTCCCAAACCCGCGCCGTGGTTCGTGGCGTGGTTTTGCGAGATCTCGCGTCGCAAAATGAAGAAACGGTTTCACCAGGTTCGCATCACCAAAGCATCGGTGTCGAATCTGTCCGAACTCGAAACCGGACCCGTGGTTGCCTTCGCCAATCACTCCTCCTGGTGGGATCCCCTGATTTCGATGATCCTGAAAGCTCGTTTTTTCCCACATCAGACTGGATACACGCCCATCGATGCCGTGATGTTGGAGCGCTACGGCATCTTTCGAAAGCTGGGATACATCGGGATCGATCGGGAATCCAAGACTTCGGCCTCTCGCCAGTTTCTGCGAATTTCAGAAGCCATTCTCCAGCAACCGAACTCGATGATCTGGTTGACTCCGCAAGGACGCTTTGTCGATGCGCGCGAGCGTCCCCTCACATTTGAGCGCGGTATTGCCCACCTCGCGAAACGGGTTCCGGAAACCCGATTTCTCCCGCTCGCGATCGAATATCCGTTCTGGGAAGAAAGCCGTCCCGAAGCATTGATCCATCTGGGGAAACCAATGGTGCCGGATTCAACACTCAACTTCAAGGAATTGACCTCCGAATTCGAGACGGCCTTGGAAGAAGCGCAGGATTTTCTGGCAGAACGAGCCATCAGTCGAGACCCGAACGAATTTGAACCCATGATTCAGGGATCCGCG
The DNA here is from genome assembly GCA_038749915.1 of Verrucomicrobiota bacterium. Lineage (GTDB taxonomy): Bacteria > Verrucomicrobiota > Verrucomicrobiia > Verrucomicrobiales > DEV007 > JBCDHN01. The sequence continues at coordinate 2,829 of JBCDHN010000395.1, forward strand.
GGAGTCGGCGGATTCTACGATACCTGGCGACGATTTCGGCTGCTCGTCCAAGGACGGAAACCGGACGAACTCAAACACAGCAATCTCTAATGCTCATCTTTGCGATTTCCGTTCTGATACTTGCGTCGGTTCCCGTTTTCCTCTTTCTCGCGAATCTCGCGATCTTCAAACCGCCCCAACGTGATTCATCTCTCGAGATCCCCGGAGTCTCCATCCTGATTCCGGCGCGGAACGAAGCGAACAACATTCGCACCATCGTCGAAAGTGCGATCCTAAGCACGAATGTGGAGCTGGAAGTCATCGTGCTCGATGACGGTTCTGAAGACGAAACCGTCGCGATTGTTGAGGAGCTGGCCAAGTCGGATTCTCGAATTCAACTTCGATCCGGTGATCCCCTCCCCCAGGGCTGGGCCGGCAAAATGTATGCCTGCTGGCAATTGGCTCAGGCAGCTTCTCATCCCTGGCTCCTCTTCGTGGATGCCGATGTGCGGATGGCGCCCGACGCAGCCCGGAGGATGATCGATTTTGCCCGCACCAGCGAGACGGCTCCGGTTTTGGTGAGCGGTCCGCCCCGCCAGATCACGGGAACCTGGGGGGAAAAGCTCCTTTTGCCGCTGATCCATTTCGTGCTGCTCGGATTTCTTCCCCTCCGGGAGATGCGTCGATCGCTGAATCCCGGGTTGGGTGCCGCAGTCGGGCAGGTCATTCTCGCCCATCGAGAAGCTTACTTTGAAGTGGGTGGACACTCCAAGATTGCCTCATCCTTCCATGACGGACTCAATCTCCCGCGCGCCTTTCGCGAAGCTGGCAAAATGACGGATCTGACGGAGATCGGCGATTTGATGACGTGCCGCATGTATCACAACGCCAAGGAAACCTGGGATGGGTTGCTCAAGAACGCGGCGGAAGGGATGGGAGCGCCAAAAACGATTGGGCCGATGACGGTGCTGCTGATTGGCGGTCAGGTGCTTCCATGGATCGGCTTGTTTCTTAGCGAGGGACTTCCCCAGCAGCTCTTTCTGTTGGCCGCGTCCCTTGGAGTCGGGCTTCGCGCGCTTGCCGCGATTCGATTCCAGCAATCATGGTTTGGCGTTCTGACCCATCCGATCGGTGTTTTTGTTCTCATCCTGATCCAGTGGATCGGATTCACGGGGGCGAGAACCGGAAAACGGGCCAGTTGGAAAGGCCGCTCCAGCCCCAAACCGCAACCTATCGAGAACTCTCAACCGTAAATCAGGTATGACGGCTAAAATACTTCTTGGGATCGGAATTCTTGTGATTGGGCTCCTGGGCTGGACG
>JBCDHN010000396.1:0-4118 GCA_038749915.1 Verrucomicrobiota bacterium
CGGCTTATCTGTTTGGGGTAATGTATCTGGTTACCCCGCTATTCTGGATGCTGCCGCCCTTGTTGTTTCGTGGTCAGTTCGAAGGCGTGAACAAGGAGGAAGCCTATATTCTCGCGGCGCAGTCGGTTCTGCCGCCCGGTGTTCTCGGGCTCATGTTTGCCGCAATGTTTTCGGCGACGGCCAGCATGGTCAGTTCCCAACTGAACGTCTTTGCCGGCGTGCTCACCAATGACTTCTACCGATCCTTCGTGAACCCGCGCGCGTCCGAGCGGCTTCTAGTACGCACCGGACGCGTTTTTACAGTGGTGTTGGGAGCATTGTTAGTCATGACGGCGATTCTCGTGCCGAAGCTTGGCGGCGCAGAAAAGCTGATTATCTCGATCAACTCGTTGCTCGTGGTTCCCTTGTTCGCGCCGACGCTTTGGGGCTTGTTCAGCCAGAAGATCGGAATTCGCGACATGATCATCGTAGCGATGACGAGTTTCGTGATCGGCTTGGGACTGCGATTCGGGTTGGCGACCAATCCACTAATTCAGGAAGGAAGTTCGCTCTCGCCGCTCGCTTCCTATCTTGCGGAGAACACGAAGAATGTTGAGGTGGTCGTTGGCGTCCTGCTTCCAATCCTGATGTTGATTGGATTTGAGTGGAAGAAAAAGGGCATTGATCCGGGTGCAACGCGAGTTGAAGATCATTGCGCGAAGGCAAAGGCCAAAAGTGTGGAAGTGGCGACGTCCGTGGCGTTCGACCCCTTCGCCGCCCGCATGGTCCTCTACAGCCTTTGGGTTATTGGGGGCTGGATGCTCATGCTAGGTGTGATGGAGGAACATGGGAGAACCGTGTTGTTGAGCTTTGGTGGAGCCTTGATCGCCGTGGGAGGAGGGATCCAGGTTTTTGTTCGCAAAATGATTTCGCGAAGCTCGCAAACGGAGGAGGGAACAAGGTGAAAGTCGACTGGGTCGCCGCGGATTGGGGAAGCACGAATCTCCGTTGTTGGGCCATGTCTGAGTCCGACAAAATTCTCGACTTCGCGCATTCCGATCGCGGAATGAAATCAATTGTTGCGACCGGGGGCGACTTTGAATCCGCCCTGCTTGATTTGATTCGACCATGGCTTGAGCCGGGCAGAAAGATGCCGGTTGCCGCTTGCGGGATGGTTGGAGCCAAACAGGGCTGGATTGAGGCGCCCTATTCCGTTGCGCCCTGCTCGCCAACCACGCAACGGTATCAGGCCCCAACCCACAGTCACGAGATCGAAGTCTGGATTCACGGAGGGATTCAGCAACCGAAGCCGGCGGATGTGATGCGCGGTGAAGAAACCCAGATCGCCGGGTTGTTAGCCGAAGGTCCAGACTACGAAGGCCTCGTTTGTCTCCCTGGAACCCATACAAAATGGGTCACCGTCTCCCAAGGCAAGATCCAACGATTTCGGACTTATCTGACCGGCGAAGTCTTTGCCCTCTTGTCCGAGCAATCTGTCCTGAAGCTCACGCTTGCTTCCGAGGGATGGGATCGGGCGGCCTTTTTGGAGGGCTTTCAATCAACGTTGGAACGTCCGGAGACCCTTTTGTCCGAATGCTTCGGCCTCCGCGCCGAAGCGCTTCTCAATGATCTGGAGGGTGTAGTAGCCCGGTCGCGACTCTCTGGATTCCTGCTTGGGCATGAGATCTCTGGAGTGACGAAGGAGGGTCCAAAGATTGAAGCGGTCACGTTGGTTGCCGCGGACTCGTTGATGGAAATCTATGAGGCGGCTTTGGATTCTATTTGGATATATGTCAGGACTTTTTCAACGGAGTCCGCGATTCTAGGTGGTTTGGCGAAAGGGAGGAATACATAGCTTGTTGCCATTCCGAAATGTAGATGCCACAGAAATCTCCAAGCCCCCTTTTTTCCTTCAAAGATGGGGGAGATGTGGAAAATTAAATCCAAGCAAAAAGTAACTTCAACTTGCGTAGGAATGAGAAACCCTAATGACTACCTGTTTCCGGCCGCATCCTCAGAATACGTAAAGTTTGTAAAAACGTTAATTGAGGCCGCAGAAGGAGTCACTTTTACGGAAGAGGACTTCTGGACCTTCGTCGATGTTTGTCGTGCCAAGGTTGACGCTCGGGAGCGTGGCCCGATGTGGAATCCGCTTTGGATGGCTATCCTACCCGAAGTGGAGAAACTCTCGAACGAACAGCTTTTCTTAGTATCAGAGTTTTACTACAGCTGGTTAGGGCGACTACATCGAAGGGAAATATGGTCGGCTGTTTCCGTTGTAGTCGAAGGATGTTCGGACGATCATTTCTACGAATTTTGCAATGGTTTGATAACAGCAGGGAGAGTTGCATGTGAGCAGATATTGCGGGAACCAGACTCGCCCGAGACAATCTTTAAAAGTGATTCTGCCTACCATGGCGTCGGCATTATTTTTGTGATAACAGACCATTTTGAGGACCGCACTGGTTTTGAACTACCACACGACAAAATAGAACTTAGACTTGAGGGAGAATGGGTCGATGAAGATTCAATTTCCGAGAGATTACCAAGGTGCTATAAGTTCAAACGTGATGAATCTACCGAACTTGGAGATGGGTGATTTTACGTAGAACAGTGAAAAAAACCTTTTCAACAACTTGGACTGGATCACCAAAGACATCCTGATCGGAAACTATCTCGATGCGGCAAACACGGATTTGCTGAAGGCTGAGGGTGTGAGGTCGATTGTCTCTCTCGACGGAAGTCTTTGTGATGCTGACTACAGCCAACACGGGATTGAACTGGCAGCATTCGACCTGATCGATGGGGCGGGAAATTCGCCTGCACAGTTTCGGCGGGCGGTTGACGCAGTTGCCAAGTTGCGGACAAAAGCGCCACCCTTGTTGGTCCATTGTCATGCCGGAAGAAGCAGGTCGCCCATTGTTGTTGCTTCACATTTCATCCGGGACTGCGGACTGAGTCTCAGTGAGGCCATGAAGCTCATCAGCGAGAAACGAGAAGTAATCGTGACGGCAGGATTGCAGGAAGTCCTTGGATTCGAGATTTGAGAGTAGCGATCCCGGGGCGACTTCCAGGAATGGCGTTTTCCCGAAAAAACTTTGGCCAGTTTCACGAAGCGTCGGAGTAAGATGGGTGAATGGAATCTGATCGCCAGCGTGAAGAGCAGTTTTTGCAGATCTTCCTCAAGAACGAGGACGATCTCAAGGGGTATGCTCGGGCCCTGCTCCCAACGTGGGAGGCCGTCGATGATGTGATGCAGGAGGCGAGTCTGGTGATGTGGCGAAAGATGGATCAATTGCGGGATCCGAGTGAGTTTTTGCCGTGGGCAAAGGTGATCGTTCGCTTCGAGTCTCTGAAGGCTCGGCGCACTGCGGCACAGGACCGGCATTACTTTTCGGAGGCGGTGTTTGAGCTGTTGGCGGACGAAGAGGAGGAGTTGAGCGAAGAACAACTTGGAAAGGAGCGCGAAGCTCTGGAGCGGTGCCTCGGCAAGATGGATTCCGCGCAACGCGAGCTCGTGCTGCTCCTTTATCGAGGTCACGGTTCGGTCGCGAAGTTGGCGGGAGAGTCCGGCCAATCGGTCAATAGTCTGTATAAGAAAATTCGCCGATTGCGCGAGAAACTATCACAATGCGTGAGCGAAGAACTCCGACGCTCAACGATTCAAGGAGAGGCCGTATGAACGAGGAAAAACGTTGGCATGAACGAATTGCCCAGTATCAAACGGGTGAAATCTCGGACGATGAGTTTGCCGAGTTGGAGCGCATTCTCGAGGAATCAGAAGAGGCTCGGAAGCTGTTTCATCAGGCCTGCCGGATCGATACACATTTGCGACGCGAGGCGTCAAATCCGGCCATTGAGGCGAGCGATGTCGGCGAGAAAGTCGTCCAAGTCTGGTTCCGTCCTTTGGTTTGGAGTGCCGCAGCGGCGCTGGTCGTCTGGTTGGGAATGCTGGGTTGGAATCATGGGAACCGGCCTGAGATTATCGCAGAGTTGGTCTCTGCCGAGGACGCATTCTGGGAGAGTTCGTTGCCAACCGAACCGGGCTCGAAGCTGACAAAGGGCTATTTCAAGCTGAAAGAAGGGATCGCGACCATTCGATTTCGATCCGGAGCTGAAATGATGGTGGAAGCTCCGGC
>JBCDHN010000397.1:0-4117 GCA_038749915.1 Verrucomicrobiota bacterium
CGCCGAGATCGGCTCCACGGAAGTTCACTCCCTTTAAATTGGCTCCTTCCAAGCGAGCCCCGCTGAAGTCAGCTTCCGCGAAGGAGGCTCCCTCAAGATTGGCATTGTTGAAGCGGGCTCCAATAAATTTTCCCTGATCCATTTTTGCGCCTGGATGGGCGGAATTCGATAGGTCGCGTCCCGTTTTGTCCAATCTGACTCCACTTTGCCCTTTGGATTTCAGCCACTCCGAGTGGTCTTTGAGTTGTTGGTCGGTGATTTCCCACATACGTATCAACGTGCTCTCAGCCAGAAGGATTTGCAACACGATCCCGGCGTCAAATCAGAATCGCTAGGGAGAATCCTTAGCTTGTGCCTGGTTTTCGGCGTCCCTTTCCCTGGGATTTTGTCAGCGAATCTCCCAAATCACTACGCATTGTAGCAACCTTTTTCATGAGCTGGGCCACCACTTCCGGGTTCTTGCTTGCCAGGTTATTCTGCTCGCCGATGTCCTTCGAGAGGTCATACAGCCCCAATTCAGCCTCATTGTTGTCGTAGGGGATAGGAATACCGTCGTTGCGGCCTTTTCGGCCATTGAGCGACCGATATTTGTGGGGAAGGATCAGTTTCCACTTCCCGCTTCTTACGGCCTGAAGTTCCGTCCGCTTGTAGTAGAAGAAAAGAGCATCGTGGGGAGATTTCGCTCCATCTTGAGAGGAAAGGAGGGGCCAGATGTTCTTACCATCAATGGGGCGTTGAGGGAGTTTTGCCCCGATCAGGTCTACGACCGTTGGCAGAATATCGATGGTCGCGGCTGGTTCCGAGCAGACTTTGCTGGGAGGGATTTTGCCGGGCCAACGCGCGATACACGGAACGCGAATGCCACCATCCCAACAGGTTCCTTTGCCCTCGCGAAGTGGTCCTGCCGTTCCGCAATGAGTTCCGTAGCTCAACCAGGGACCGTTGTCAGTGGTGAAAATGACGAGCGTGTTGTCATCCTGTCCGATGTCCTTCAGCTTTGCCAAAATCCGGCCCATTGTATCGTCGATTTCCTGAATGACGTCGCCAAACAAACTGTTCGCGCTGGTGCCGGCAAATTCGTCCGATACGAAAAGGGGTACGTGTGGCTGGGAGTGAGCGACATAGAGAAAGAACGGCTTCTTCTTGTTTCGCTCGATAAAGTCCACGGCTTTGTCGCCAAACCAAGTTGTCAGGGAGGATTGAGTCTCCGGGGTTACTGCGTCGATGATGACTTCAGTTCCCTCAATCAGAGGCAAATGAGGCCATCGTTTGATCCGTTCTTCCATCGGCAGGTGGAGGACATTGGGATGAAAGGGCCACATGTCATTGGAGTAGGGCAGTCCAAAATACTCATCGAATCCCTGGTTGGTCGGCAGGAATTGGGATGGGCGGCCCAGATGCCATTTCCCAATCGCGGCGGTAGCATAACCCCGTTGTTTGCAGACCTCGGAAAGGGTTTCCTCTTCAGGTGCAAGCCCGTTTTTGCTGGAAGGGCCAAGTGCACCGGAAATCCCAACCCGCTCATGATAGCAACCAGTGAGAAGTGCGGCCCTTGAGGCGGAGCAGACCGGACTCGAAACATAGAAATCAGTGAAACGGATCCCTTCCGCAGCCATGCGATCGAGATGGGGCGTCTCAAAGTCCTTTGCTCCGTAGCATCCCAGATCACCATAGCCCTGATCGTCAGTGAACATAACGACGATATTCGGTGGACGATCCTGCGCGGAGGCAAAGGTGACGGCGCAAAGCGAGAGAAGCCAGAGAAAGGGCGATGGGATTTTCATTACCCTCATCCAACGCAATGAGCCATCAGAGACAAGCCAAATTTCCTGGTTTAAAGAGCGCGTTTCAAAGTGTGAAACGTCGGGGGATCGTCCAGCTTTTTGGGTTGACCTCACCAAACTCTTCCGTTGAAGTGATTTTCGATGATGATGTCAAAAGCCGGGATCAGACGCTGCTGCCTTTTTGTTGTTTTCACCCTGCTGGTCGTTTGGACTGGATGTGAAACCGTGACCCCGCCGACAGCACCGAGCCCGCCATCTACGCCCCCGCCCACTTCATCCGGGCCTACGGTGGTGATTGATCCCGGTCATGGTGGAACCGCCAGGGTCGGGGGATCGTCACCTAACAATGCGACCAGCTATTCTGGGAAGCTGGAAAAACACCTCACCCTGGAGTTGGGAAAGCTGGTGAGAGACGCATTGAGTTCCCTGGCTCCTGATCTGAATGTGGTGATGACACGGACCGCTGACGTGAACCTGGGGCTGTCCACTCGTGCTAATCGGGCTCGCGATACCGGAGCGGAGGTGTTTGTTAGCCTTCACTTTAACGCGTTTAATGCGTCTGCACGTGGTGTCGAGACCCACGTCCGACCTGGAGGAGACGGTGGGAATGTGAATTTGAGTCAGGATCGTGGATTGGCCAATCGGATCCAGAGTCGCGTCTTCAGTGCTCTACGGAGTCATGACTCCAATGCGAAAGACCGTGGGTTGAAAGAGACCCGGCTTGCTGTTCTCAATGATCTTTCGCTGGGCAATTCATCCAGCAATTCTCGAAACCGCGCCTGTCTTCTGGAGATCGAATTTATTGATGTCCAAACCGTGGATCGTGTCTTGAACATCGCACCGAATCCAGCCCAGGTGAAACGGGACATCGCCGCCGCTATAGCGGAGGGAATTCTCGCGGACATCGATGCGAACTCCTAGTCTTATGAAACTACTTTGCTTCTCTTTCGTCATCGGAATCGTCTTGACCGTCAGTAGCGGTCACGCACAGACCGGCAACTCTTACCAATCTGCTTGGGCTGAAATGTTTCCGGAAACGCTTCCCAAGAACTCGCCCCGGGCCAACAGTCTGGTTGGAGTGCGGTCGCAAAGTCGCATCCTCTCGGACTTCTATGCGGCTGCCGAGAGTTCGAACCTCCAACTCGCCGAACTTCGTTGGAGGGGGTTCCTCAGAAAATACGTTCTTCCCGGTGGCGAGTATGAAGATGGAACTGCTGCCCAGCTGTGCAGCTGGAGTCAGGCAGAACTGGAGCGGTGCCAGCTGCTTTCCCAGGGACAAAACCGCAATCTTTCCAGCGTCGAACGCAAACTCCAGGCCATAGCGAGGAAGTTGGGGGCCAACCAGCTCAGTTTCTGCGCTAGCCGGATCTGAAGGTTTCTGGTAAACCAGAGGTCCAATGACTGGCAAATTCACACACTTAGACATATGAACGACCTACGCTTCAATCCTTGGTCCAACCCTGTTTGTTGCAGAGGTTGGATGATTCTAGCGATCGCCTTGGGCCTGTGTTCGGCAAATGCACAAAATGGCTTGGGCGACATCCGCATTCCTCCCATTGCCTACACATCCGTATGGGCAGAGCTTTATCCCAACACCCTGAAAGCCAGCCCAAACGGGGCAACTCCACCGCCGATGTTTCTGGAGTTTTACGAAGCGGCCAAGAGTCCGCGACTAAGGACGGCCAAACGCCGCTGGCAGCAGTTCGAGAGCAAATACGGTCCGGTGGACGGTGGTTTTGAAGACGCTGCTCAGGAACGGCTGTGGAAATGGGCTGAGCTTGAACTCAAGCGTTGCTCCTACCTTTTGGATAAGGATGAGGCGAGAGCCAAAGGAATGGGGATAGCGCTGCGGAACTATGCCGCGGAACAGGACGGTGGTTAGAAGTTCACCGTGTTAGATCCTTCTCCATGCGGAAGTGGGTAATCCCGACTTATTCAAATGACGTTCCAATGATTTTGTAGCCGAGCTTTTCGTAGAAGCCGATTACGGTATGACGTGCATGACAGTAAACGGAAGATCGTCCGCTGAGGGCGACTCTGGACTCTGCAAAGCGGACGATCTCTTCGCCCAAGCCCAAACCGCGGGAGTCTGGTTCAACGGCAACCTGGCGAAGTTTGGCCGTTGTTTCGTCAGTCCAGACCAGACACGCGGTAGCGAGAATGTCGCCAGAGACCGATTTTGCGACTAGGTGAGTCTCATCCGATTCTGCATCCAGTTGTTCCTTGGTGAAGTCAAGACTCAGAGGAGCACGCAGAACTCGGTCGCGTAGATCGAGGGCCTTCTCGTAGTCTGGAGAGCGGTGTTCGACCTCTTTATGTTGAATCTCAGCGCG
>JBCDHN010000398.1:0-4110 GCA_038749915.1 Verrucomicrobiota bacterium
CGACACCATCAGCCCCCAATATGTCGCCGATCTAGTAGCCTGGGGCGCGATCGGGGCAAGGACGACCGAGAGCCAAATGCATCGAGAACTGGCATCCGGTCTCTCCATGCCGGTGGGGTTTAAAAACGGTACTGGTGGAAACATCAAAATCGCCGTTGATGCCATCAAATCCGCCCAAAGCTCTCATCATTTTCTTTCCGTCAAAAAAAGTGGAACGACTGCGATCGTAAAGACGAAGGGGAATGACAGTTGCCACGTCATTCTCCGGGGAGGAGCAAAAGGGCCGAATTTCGACGAGGAAAACGTTGCCTCCACCATTGAGCTTCTCAATCAAGCCGGAATGCCGCCACACGTCATGATCGATTGCAGCCACGGCAACAGCGAAAAAGACCACAAGAAGCAGCCGTTGGTAGCCGAAAAGCTCGCCAAGCGAATCGCAAGTGGTGATCGACACATTGTCGCCGTCATGATCGAAAGCCATCTCAAGGAGGGAAATCAGCCACTCAAAGATCCCACGAATCTCGAATATGGAGTCAGTGTGACCGATGCCTGTGTGAATTGGGATACCACCGTCGAAATGCTCGATGGACTTGCGCAAAGCGTCCGACTGCGGCGTGATAATTAGTCGCCAGTCTTCAGTCGAAAGAAGGTCCTCCAAAGGTTCTCTTTGCGGAACGAAAACCAGCTTTGAAAATCTCCCAGCCGATTTTTAGAGTCTGCTTCAAACTCACTCCGCTGATTTTCTGGACGCCCGCGATCCTCGAACGTTCTCCCACCCGAACGGAGCTTATTTTTGCGCCCAGTTTCGGGGCAAGGATTTGTTGTTCGATCGTCCATCCCCAGGTCAGTTCCTTCTGATCCATTTTTTCGAACAAGTTCCGATCGATAATCCGATGGGGACCGAGATCGGCATACACATGGCCCGAAAGCAAGGTCGCCCAAGCACCGAGCACCAGATTTGCAAGTCCACGACGCCAGGGACGCCGCCAATTGCGACAAGAGGTCGTTCTCGTTCCCAGAACCAGCTGGTTTCCAGCCTCAAACCGGTCGATCAAGAGCTTCAGATCCTCCGGGTCTGAAGCCCCGTCACCGGCAAAGAAGATATAGGCATCGACCCCGATTCCCTCGTCTCGGAATGCGTCAATGGCGGCCATACATCCGTGGCCATAGCCCCGGTGATCAGTCTGGCCTACGATGGCACCCCGCTGACTGGCAATTTCTCCCGACAAGTCGGTTGTCCCGTTAAGACCAACCGCGATCTCAAAGGATGATTGACCAGGCCATTCGTTACGGAGTTCGTCCAAAACTGCTCCGAGACACTCCTCTTCGTTGTAAACGGGAATGACGACTCCGTAGCAATACTCGGTTGGGGATTGGAAACTCAAGAGGTTGGGAACTATCGACGCTACAGAGCATCCTGCCTGTCAGAAAACCTGTGTTTCTGGGCGGAAATCTGTTCTCACAAATCCACCGGAATTTGTTGTAAAGAATACTTGCCAATTGGTCTCCTTCGGATTCCTTTCCCTCCCCTGTTAACCAGACACCTTGAATGCTCGGGTGGCGGAATTGGTAGACGCGCAGGATTAAGGATCCTGTGGGGCAACCCGTGGGGGTTCGATTCCCCCCTCGAGCACTTTCTGCTCCCCCGCCCAGCCATGGCCACCGCCATTCTCCTCATGTCCTGTCCCGATCGCTCGGGAGTCGTCGCCGAGCTTTCGAACTTTGTGTATCGAAACCGCGGAAATATCGTTCATCTCGACCAACATGTCGATGCCGAGGCCAACGTCTTTTTCATGCGACTGGAATGGGATCTCGAAGATTTTCTCATTCCCCGGAAGTCCCTGCGCGGGGCGATTCGCGACCTGACCCGGCCCTTCGACTGCATGGAAAGTTCCGTTTACTTCTCAGATGAGAAGCCGCGCATGGCGCTCTTTGTCTCCAAGGACATCCACTGCATGTATGACCTCTTGGCCCGTCACGAGAGCGGTGAACTTGAGGTGGAGATTCCTCTGATTATCGGAAACCACGAGAAGTTGCGGAGTGATGCCGAACGGTTTGGCATTCCCTTTCACCACTTCCCCATCACCAAGGAAACCAAGGCGGATCAGGAAGCCGCAGAAATTGCGCTCCTCAAAGAGAACCGGATCGATACGGTGGTGCTGGCACGCTACATGCAGATCCTCAGTGATGCGTTTGTGGCCGCCTTTCCCAATCAGGTGATCAACATCCATCACTCCTTTCTTCCCGCCTTCATTGGTGCGAAGCCTTATCACCAGGCCTACGCAAGGGGCGTCAAGATCATTGGGGCAACCAGTCACTACGTCACCGCAGATTTGGATGAAGGTCCCATCATCTCCCAGGACGTGATCCGCGTTTCTCACAAGAAATCGGTGAAGGATTTCGTGCGCGACGGGAAAGACCTTGAGAAAATTGTTCTTGCTCGCGCGGTCTGGCACCACACCAGGCGGGAAATCCTGGCTTACCAGAATAAGACCGTCATTTTCCGGTAGGATCCTCCTTACCGACTCAGGCCGACAACCGGTCTTGAACAGTGTCTTCTTCCGAAGGCTTCGGATGTTTTCGAAATCGGAGCTTCCCAACACTGCGTCCATTCGCCTCGGTCACGGTGGCGACATATTCCGCAACCTCCACATCCTCGCCCACTTCGGGGAGATGGCCAATAAGGTGAGTCACATATCCTCCCACTGTGCTCACCTCAGGATCCTCGAGGGCAAGTCCTGCCTGCTCCGATAGCTCGAACAACGGCAGGGTTCCCAACACCTCAAATTCGTTGTCGTTGATTCGCGTAAACTCATCCTCCTGCTCTTCCTCGTCATCAAACTCATCGTGAATGTCGCCAACCAGTTCCTCGAGCACGTTGTCCAGGGTAACGATTCCAAGTGACCCTCCATATTCATCAACCACCAGGGCCATGTGCGCCTTGTTTTCCAAAAACGATTGCAGCAATTTGTCCACCGGCATCATCTCGGGAACCGGATCCAGCGGTCGAATAATGGAGTAGAGGTCAGCCTCAGACTTCCGGCTTAGCGTAACCAGATCCTTGATGTGAATGAGTCCCTTGGTTTCATCCAAGTGCCCATCAATCAGCGGAAGCCGGGTGTGCATGCTCTCAAGAGCCTTTGCATAGTTCGTCTCAAAATCGTCGTTGATGTCGAGCGTGACGACGTCCGTCCGTGGGAGCATGATGTCTCGGGCGACCTTGTCATTCAACGCCAGAGCATTGATCAGAATCTCTTTCTCAATCGCCGTGACTTCTTCACTCTTTTCACTCTGCGCGACCAAAATCCTGAGCTCGTCGGCACTGTGAACGACATCTCCTTCCGAAACGGGATCGATCTTGAAGAGAAGCTTCATCAACCAGTTTGCCGTGCCGTTGAACAGCCAAATCGCAGGCTGACAAATCCGATAAAACCAATGAAGCGGACGAGAAACGGCCAGGGTCGTGGGGAGAGACTTTCGGATCGCGAGGCTTTTGGGCATCAATTCCCCCAGAACAACATGGAGGAATGTGACGATGAGGAAGGCTATCGCCAAAGACACGCCATGGATCAGAGGCTCATTGGTAGTGCCAAATGCCCACGCAAAGACCGGCCTTACCGCGACCTCCACCAGGCGCTCCCCGACAATTCCAAGTGCGATGCTGGAGATCGTGATTCCCAATTGAGTTGCCGAGAGGTAAGCGTCCAATTTGTTGGTTACCTGCTTGGCCAAACTCGCTCGTTTGCTACCCTCGCTGATGCTCTGATCAAGTTGGCTTGATCGCACTTTGACGATGGAAAACTCGGCCGCGACGAAGAAGCCGTTGAGGAGCACAAAAAAGAAGACGAACACAAACGTCCACGTATATCCGCCAGCGCCCATGATTTCCATTCCAGCGTTAACCGCGAGCGGTTCAGAGGTTGCCACCGCCATTTCACCGAACACAGTGGAGCGTGCGGAGGGGTACAGTGTGCGTTCGGTTGTGATCATCGAGGTTTGCTTCTGGTTTTTGGAACTGACTTGTGTCACACGGTTAAAACAGAGGGTCGCGCGTCCCCTGGTCAACGATTGACTTTGGATTAAGTCCCGTTAACTCCGGTGGCGGCGGCC
>JBCDHN010000399.1:0-4109 GCA_038749915.1 Verrucomicrobiota bacterium
CGGGCAGGTTTGCGCGCACTCGGTAGCGGTCGCTCTACAAGTCATCAATGGCGAGCCGTCTCCCCTCCAAAAACCGGAAACCGTTTCAAAAACTGCCTCCCTTCCCAAGAAAGAGAGTAAACCACGCGGAGTGGGCCTGCTTCCGATCTTTGATCAGCGCTTGGTGTCGATGTGGGAGCGGGGCCGCATTCCGGTCAAACTCGAGATCGGGCCAATTGAACCGCCGGGAGCCTGGGACTGGCTGGAGTCGGTCGGTGTAACGACCTTGCCTGTTCATGCCGTGCTCAATCCGGAACAGGCGAGCCAGTTTCTGACGCTCACTGCCGAATCCCCGGCGAAACTTGGTGAAGAAGACTTTCTGATCAGCGGAACCAGCGCCGCCCGGTTGAAAGTGGAACTCAGGCAGAAGGATGACGAATTTGAAGTCATCCCTTCTAAGTGGATGAGTCAGGACCAGGTGCGCCTTAAGGATTGGGTTTTCATCCCCAAATTCCGGGCGATTCAACCATTGCGAAAGCCGCCGAAGGGAGGAGAGAAAGCCTATGAAAATCTGCTCCAAGGTAAAACGGTCCGTTTGAGTGCCGGTGAGCTGCTTGCCAATGTCGATGGCTGGCATGATTGCCTCGAATTTCGGAGTGAGGTGGGACAGGGATTGGTCGTGCGTCCGGGGAATCCGTCCTTTCAGTTGAAAGTGGAGGGCTCCATGAATGCTCTCTCTGGGGTGGCAACGGTCATCTATGCTGACAATCTGAACTTTCGGCTCGGGAAAAGCCCGCAAAGCAACGCCTTTCCATTCCGGAGTGAAGATGGAGCCTTTGTCGTCCGGAATGCGTTGGGTGAACATCAGGCCCAACAGGCTTTGACCGAGGATCTCGGCTTTTCCGGGCCAGATAAAGACGGACAATTTCAAATGCGCGGCGAAGCCGATATATCCCGTTTTTACGCCAGTGGCGTTGCCAAGTTAGGGAAGAAATGGGAGGTCGAACTCGGCGAACGTTTTCAGCATGTGACGCGGAACCTGGAAGTCATCCGTCCGCGTTTCGTCTCTCAGGGCACGGAGAACAACTGGTTGAGTTTCGCGATCGATTATAGCAGCCCCGATGGAAGCGAGATTCCTCGGGAAGAAATCCAGAAGCTTCTCAACAAAAGCCAAAACCGGGTCCAGCTGGCAAATGGAAGATCAGCCGTGGTAGATTTGGAGGCTTGCGCGGAAGCAGATGAGGTCATCTATGACGTTCAGGCAAATCAGGAAGGCGGAGGCCAATTTCGAGTCCAATCCAGCCAATCGGGGTATTTGACGGCTGCTCTCGGCGCCGAGGACCTGACGGACACCACGGCGGTGAATCTGGACGAGTTGGGGGAGCTTAACGAAGTTCTCCGGGACTATCAACGGGACGGAATCGAGTGGATCCTGCAACGTTTTCGGGGTGGCGCGAAAGCTTGTCTTCTGGCTGATGAAATGGGTTTGGGGAAGACCCTGCAGAGTTTTGCTGCCCTCCAAATGCTCAAAAACTCAGAGGAAGGACAAGTCTTGATCGTCTGCCCAACCTCTCTCCTTTCCAACTGGCAGCTGGAGGCCGCGAAGTTCATCCCTTTACTGAAAACAGAGATTCTTCATGGTCCGAAACGTTGGGACAATCCTAAGAAGTTGGAAGGGACGGACATTCTGATTACGAGCTACGCGCTTTTGGTTCGAGATGCCGAGAAATATGCCGAACGACCCTTCCTTCTCACCGTGCTTGATGAGGCCAGCGCGATCAAGAACCCGGATACCAAGAACGCAAAGGCTTGTCGGGCGATTGACAGCAAGCATCGGATCGCTCTCACTGGAACACCGGTGGAAAACACGGTTCGCGAACTTTGGTCGATCTTTCAATATTTGATACCGGGCTATTTGGGAAGTCGCGATGAATTCAAAGAACGCTATGAATCACCTATCGCGGGTGGAGCGGCTTCAAAACAGGTCTTGGAACGGCTTCGCAACCGCATCAAACCGCTGACGTTGCGGCGCTTGAAGCAAACGGTCGCGAAAGATCTCCCTCCAAAAATCGAGCAAGTTCGCTTCTGCCAGCTCAGCCCAGCTCAAGCCCAGCTGTATGAGGCGATTCTCCGGGAGAGCCGAAAGAAAATCGACGATGCGCTATCGCAAAAATCGGAGGGCCAGGCCCGAATGACGATGCTGACCGCCCTTCTCCGTCTGCGCCAGGTTTGCTGCGAGCCCCGCCTCCTGGCACTGGATGAGGAAACCAAGGCCACCTCAGCGAAGCTTGAACTCTTTTCCGAATTGGTCACCGAAGCGATTGAGGGTGAACACAAGATGCTCGTCTTCAGCCAGTTTACCGCCATGCTGAAGATTCTCCGAGAGCAGCTCGAAGACAAAGACATCCCCTACAACTACCTGGATGGCAGCTCCACCGATCGCACCGAACAGGTTCAGCAATTTCAAAAGAGCCGAGAGCGCCAGGTATTTCTCATCAGTTTGAAAGCGGGTGGCTATGGCCTCAACCTTACGGCCGCAGACACCGTCATTCACTATGATCCGTGGTGGAATCCAGCTGTCGAAGCCCAAGCTACAGATCGGGCGCATCGAATTGGCCAGACCAACCCCGTGAGTGCTTACAAGTTGATCACGACGGGAACGGTTGAAGAACGAATTCTGGCCTTACAACGGCGGAAAAAGGCGGTGATTGATGCGGCCCTCGACGACGGTGAGCCACTCATGCGAGGGTTGGCGACAGAGGAGATTCGTGAGGTGATTGGCTGAGCGATTTTTCCCGCTCGTCACTCGCTGTTCGAAACCGATCACTGCCTCTTGACACCCGGAAGAATCGCAGCTACTAAACCCGCCCTTTTTGAACTGAACCGGGAACCGCTGCTCATTATGTCGAATACCAAGATCATCCTCCGCGAAAAAATTGAAGGACTCGGTGCTGAAGCCGATGTTGTTCAGGTTCGACATGGATACGCTCGCAATTTCCTGATTCCAAAGGGCAAGGCGTTCGAGGCAACCCGCGGAAACTTGCGCCAGATTGAATCTTTGAAAGCGGCGCGCGCCAAGCGGGAAGCAGAGGAACTGAACGCTGCCGAGAAGCTCGCAAGCAAGGTCAAGCGGACCAAGATCAATCTTGAGCTGGCAACCGGAGAGACCGGCAAAGCCTTCGGCTCCATCACCGTGATTGATTTGGTCAAGGCCATTGAGGAACAGGCTGGAGAGACCATCGATCGTCACGCCATCGAACTCAGCAAGCCCATCAAAACGACCGGCAGCTTTGATGTGCCGGTGAAACTCCATCCGGATGTGTCGTTCGATCTTCGGGTTCGGGTTGACGCCAAGGGCGCTGCTGAGCCAGAGGGCGAAGAGTAGGCCTGTTGCTTGAGTTTTCGGGGCCAAGGGCCTCTATTTCCACCATGGAATTCCAGAAATCCCCTTTCGGCGAAAAACTGAGCCAGCCGAGTGGAATTCTGGAGTTGATGAATGACTTGGGCGAAGCCCTCACCACCAATCGCGATGCGATTATGATGGGAGGAGGGAACCCAGCGCAGATCCCGGAAGTGCAAGCGGTCTGGCGGGAAGAAGCGAATCGGCTGATAGGGGATGAGGTCGCTTTCGGGAACGTTCTGGCAAATTACGATCCGCCATCCGGCAATCCCGAGTTTCTCAAGACTCTGGCCGCGTTTTTGGATGGTCATTGTGGATGGCAGGTAACGGAAAAGAACCTCGCCGTCACCATGGGCGGCCAAACCGCTCTTTTCTTCCTTCTGAACCTCTTTTCTGGAGACGGTCGGAAGATCCTGCTGCCCCTCATGCCGGAGTATATCGGGTATTCCAACCAACTGGCTGAGCCGGATTGCTTCGTTACTCATCCCGCGAAACTCGAGCTACGTGGGGACCATCGCTTCAAATATCATGTCGATTTCGAGAGTTTGGAAATCGGTGATGATATCGGAGCGATCTGCGTTTCCCGTCAACACGTTCGCACTGGGATTGGTTGGACGGGAAACGCAGATCGCTGCGATATCATCACCGATTTCCAAACTCTCGAAATCGACATGATATTTGAAGCGATGGTCCCCACGTAGCTCGAGTTTCGCGGGATGAGTAACGAAGC
>JBCDHN010000400.1:0-4103 GCA_038749915.1 Verrucomicrobiota bacterium
CACGTTGGCTCTCCTGCTCCCAACGGTCATTTCCTGAGGGAGTTTGGTCAGAGCGACCGGGAGACCATCGAGAACGCCACCCAGGAAGCATCGGTGCCTCAGGCCCTTCATCTGATGAACGGAAGTACGTTTCCACAAATTGCGGGGAGCAATTCCGTCCTCCATCATACGATTAAAGCGGCCGGATCCATGGAGGAGAGAATCAATATCATCTATCTGAGCCTCCTCTCACGGCCTCCATCCAACGATGAGATGAGTCTCTTGCTGGCGGCCAGCGAGGCGCGCGGCGATAAGATTTTCCAGGATACCCTCTTTGCTCTCCTCAACTCTCACGAATTTCTCTTTGTGCAATAACCCACATCCTGTTCCTCCGATGAAAGACCTTCTGAACAAATCATCCGACCAAAATCGCCGGCGTTTCATGGCGAATGCCGCCAGCACCTTTCTGGGTGTGGGCATGACCCCCATGCTCAGCAATACCCTGATGGGAGCCGGTGAAAAGGCGAGCCCCTTGACCCAGATCGCGTCGGCCAAGCGGGTCATCTATCTCTACATGAGTGGAGGAATGACTCACCTCGACACCTTCGACCTCAAGCAAGGCCACGACAATCAGGGTCCAGTCAAAGGTATTGGGACCACCGGCGATTACCAGATTTCCGAGTATCTTCCGGGGTTGGCAAAGCACGGAAACAAGATGGCGCTGATCAATTCGATGAATTCGAAGACCGGTGCACACCAGCAAGCCCGCTATCTCGCTCACACGTCCTATGAAATGCGGGGAACGATCAAACACCCGGCCATGGGCGCATGGCTCTTAACATTTCAGGATCGCCTCAACCCGACCCTGCCTGGCAACGTGGTCATTGGCGGAGGCAGTCGCCATCCTGGTTCCGGATTCTTTCCGGCCAAAGTGGGCCCCCTCCTCATCGGCGCCGCTGATCGCGGCCTTCAAAACGTGAAGACCCGCATGGAGCAGGAGGATTTCGAATTCCGAATGGGACTAAGCAAGCAGCTCGGACAAAGCTTTGCCGAGCGTTACAGTCACAAGTCAGTCGCCGGCTACAGCGAAATGTATGAGGACGCAGTGAAGCTGATGCAAAGCAGCGATCTGAAAGCTTTCGATCTGAAGGAGGAGCCGGAGTCTGTTCGTGAGGCCTACGGAAATGATCAGTTCGGCAAAGGCTGCCTGTTGGCGCGTCGGCTTGTTGAAAACGATGTCCGCTTTGTCGAGGTGAGCCTGGGAGGATGGGATACTCACCAGAGCAACTTCACAAGAGTTCCCGAGCGCTGTAATATTCTCGACCGTGGCATGTCCACTCTCATCAGCGACCTCGACGCCCGGGGGCTCCTTGACGACACGCTCGTTGTCCTCGCAACCGAGTTTGGCCGAACTCCGCGCATCAACCAAAATGTCGGGCGGGATCACTATCCCAAGGCGTTCTCTGCGGTGCTCGCCGGGGGCGGAATCAACGGAGGCCAGAAGTATGGCAAGTCTGACGAAGGAGGGGAACAAGTTGCGGAGAACCCGGTTTCCCATGCTGACCTGAATGCCACGATCGGCTATGCCCTAGGCATTCCGCTCAACCACGTGCTCTACAGCCCAAGCAAACGCCCGTTCACGGTTGCCCAGAACGGCCAACCCATTTCATCCATTTTCGCTTAGTAACCCCCAGCGAGAACTAAAACCCCACCCTACCAAGTAGGAGCGCCTCTGGGAGTCTATTCCAGAGGCGCGTTTTTGGGCTATGAGCAGGGGGCCAACCCGCCCTGGTCACAGTCGGAATCCCTTCTTGACGGATCATTAGCATTCCTTATGGTGCCGGCGCCCGTTTGACCCTAACTGATGAATATTCACGAATACCAAGCCAAAGAGCTCTTCGATCAATTCAACGTCGCCAGTCCACGCGGCAAAGTCGCCGAAACGGCGGAAGAGGCTCAGAAAATTGCGGAAGAACTGGGCGGCTCCGGTTTGGTAGTCAAAGCTCAGGTTCACGCCGGGGGTCGAGGCAAGGGAACCTTCAAGAACGGATTTCAAGGAGGGGTTCACCTCTGTGAATCACCGGTCGACGTTGCTGAGAAAGCGGGTCAGATGATTGGTCAGGTCCTCGTGACGCATCAAACCGGAGAAGAAGGGAAGTTGGTTCGCAAAGTTCTCGTTGCTGATTCAGTCGATATCGCTAACGAACTCTACTTTGCGATTCTGATGGATCGAGACACCGAACGGCCCGTGATCATCGCCAGCGAAGAAGGCGGGGTGAATATCGAGGAAGTGGCTGAGTCGACGCCGGAGAAAATTCTTCGTGAACCGGTTCATCCACTAATGGGCTTGCAACCTTATCAAACGAGAAAGCTCGCGGCCTTCCTTGGCCTCAAAGGAGATCAGGCCAAGGCCGCAGGAAAACTCTTCGCCGCTCTATTCAAGTTGTTCATGGCTCGCGATTGTTCCCTGGTGGAAGTCAATCCTCTTGTGGTGACGACCGATGGTCAGGTGCTGGCTCTTGATGCGAAGTTCAATTTTGACGACAACGCCCTTTATCGGCACAAAGATGTCGCGGAGATGCGCGATCCTGAAGAGGAGGATCCCCGCGAGGTTGCGGCTTCCGAGTATGACCTCAACTACATTGGCCTGGACGGAAATATCGCCTGCCTCGTAAACGGTGCCGGATTGGCCATGGCCACGATGGACATCATCAAGCATTATGGAGGTGAGCCAGCCAACTTCCTCGATGTCGGCGGCGGAGCGACCCAGGAGCAGGTAAGCAACGCTTTCAAGATCTTTTTGAGCGACCCGAATGTGAAGGGGCTCCTTGTCAATATCTTCGGTGGAATCATGGACTGCGACGTGATCGCCAAGGGAATCGTGGCCGCCTGCAAGGAAGTGGATTTGAATCTTCCCCTCGTGGTCCGATTGGAAGGAAACAACGTGGAAGCCGGTAAAGCGACATTGGCAGCTTCTGAAGTCAATTTGATTGCCGGAGACGATCTCGCGGACGCCGCGCAGAAAGTGGTCAAAGCGATTGCGGCTTAGTTTCAACCCCTTTGATGAGCCAAGACCACAGCTTCGTCCTCAAGTTCGACCGGCGTTACAGCATGGCTCATCGATTGAACTCGGGAGTCGCTCCGAATTGCCAGATTCCGCATGGTCACGATGAAGTGGTGAGCGTGGAAGTCTCGGGATCGAGAGTCCTTGATCCGGACACCAATATGCTGGCGGAGTTTTCCCAGGTAAAAGGCCGTTGGTTCAAATGGGTCGATGGGGGCGTGGACCACAGCTTTCATCTGGGGGAGGAAGATCCTCTGATTGGTTATTTTCAGGAGAACGAACCTCATCTGCTTGGCAAAATCCTCGTCACGCCCGGAGACCCCACCACCGAAATCAGGGCCGCCTGTTTCGCCGCCAAAATGACGGCCTTCCTTAATCAGGATAATCCGGGGCTTGGTTGCCGGAGTCTGACCATTCAGGAGACACCGACCAATGCGGTGGAGTTTCTCCCATCAAAAGGGCGGATTGTGGAGGATGGGGACCATCGCTGGTGGAACCGCGCCGACATGAGTATTAACGACTTCGCAGTGCCATCGCTATCGTGAAATGGGCATCGGTATCAAAGAGATTGCTTTTGTCGGCTATCCCGTCACGGACATGGATCGCTCGCGGAAATTTTACGGTGAAGTCCTTGGCCTCGAAGAGAGTGAAACCTTCGAACATGAGGGCGAGGTCGGCTGGGTGGAGGACGATATCCAGGGACAAACGCTTGCTCTTGCCAAGGCTTCCGATCATTGGATGCCGCACAAGGATGGAGCCGGCGTCAGCCTCGAAGTCGAAAGTCTGGAAGCGGCGCTCGAACAGCTCAAAAAGCACCAGGTCTTACCATCCATGCCCATTGGCGACTTTCCCGCTTGCCGCATTACGGTTATTCCGGATCCCGACGGCAACGGAATTGCCCTGCACCAGCGCAAACCGCACCATCCTAACTTTTCATCCTAACTACTATGGCCATTCTCGTTGACGAAAATACGAAAATCCTCATCCAGGGCATCACCGGCTCTTTTGGAGGCAAACACGCACAACTCAGCCTTGACTATGGCACCCAGGTTGCCGCCGG
>JBCDHN010000401.1:0-4101 GCA_038749915.1 Verrucomicrobiota bacterium
GACTTTGTTCAAGGGCTGGTCAACAACATCGCCGGGATTGGATTGCGTGAGGAATTCATCAAACTGGTCTGTTTTCTTCCCTTGATTCCGTTTCTACTCAAGCGGGCAAACCCGATCGAAGCGTTGGTGGTGGCCGGATTTGTTGGGCTGGGGTTCGCAATTCAGGAGAATCTTAGCTACTATTCGCGCTCTGGAGGCAACGCGACGGTTTCCCGTTTTTTGTCGGCGAACTTTTTTCACCTTGCGATGACCGGACTGGCTGGCTACGCCGCGTATCGATTCGCGCAACTTCCCCGTCGGCGCTGGGAGGAATTTTTGGCCACCTTTCTAACGGTGGTTCTTGCTCATGGGATCTACGATGCCCTGCTTACGCTGCCGGAGTTCATCGAGCACAGCTGGCTCGCGATCATTGTTTTTGCTCTTCTCGCGTATCGCTTTTTCGGAGTGGCTCACGGGCTTCCCTTCACCTGGCGCCAGGAGCTTTCACCATTGGGGATTTTTGTGGTTGGAACAAGCCTGCTCGTCGGTGTGACATTGAATGTGGTTTGTTATGGCGAGGTTCCCTATCCGAGCTACGTGCTCTTTCTGCTCTCATGTATTCAGCTCGTTCCGATGGCCTTTATCTTCGTCAATACCTTTCGCAGCAGCTAGAAGAGATCCATGAGAGCCGTGATTCAGCGAGTGTCCGAGGCCAGCGTCACCATCGAAGGTGAGGTGCGGGGAGAGATTGCGAACGGAGTTTTGGTCCTTCTCGGAATCGAAGATGGGGATTCGCAGGAGGATGTTGATTGGCTGGCGGGGAAGATCACGAAAATGCGGATTTTTGCCGACGAAGAAGGGAAAATTAACCGTTCCTGTATCGACACTGGTGGAGGCGCTCTTGTGATCAGCCAGTTCACATTGCACGCGAGCACGAAGAAGGGAAATCGTCCGTCATTCATCAAGGCTGCCCGACCGGAAGTGGCCATTCCTCTTTACGAAGAATTTCTCAAGGCGATGGAGCGGGAACTCGGTAAACCCGTTGAACGCGGCGAATTCGGAGCAGACATGAAGGTCGGGCTCGTGAATGACGGTCCGGTGACGATTTGGGTGGATACCAAGAATCGCGAATGATGCCAAATTTTCGGCACTTCTCCGGATTGCCGTCGACAGCGCACCATCGCCTTGTATCGTGTTAGTCCACTGTCATGGAGGAATCCGCCGAATCATCATCCGAAACTGAAACTGACAACCCTGAGCCGCCGGAATCGGGCGAGAAAAAGTCGCGACGTGGTTTGTGGATTTTCCTCGGAATCGTCGGAGCGATTGCCTTGGCGGGGATATTGCTCGTCGCGCTTATCCCGGGTTTCATAGAGGCGGAGCTTCGGAAAACTCTGGTGGAACTTGAGCTTGAGCGAGCTGAGTTTGAACTGGGCGATGTTTCGTTTGGGAAGCTCGAAATCCGTGATGTCGATTTTGCCGGAGCAGGTTGGGAACTTCAGGCTCCGGTAATCAAGGCGAGCTACTCATGGAGAGTCGTGTTCACGAAAAGGTTTGGTGCGGTGGATTTTTCCAGCGCAACGTTTCAGCTGGACCTGGAACGGCTCGAAGAGGAGGCGAACGAAGGCGCCGATGACTCCACGATGACGCTCTCGGAGTTGACAGATACGGTTCCAGTCAATCTCATCCTGTTGGATAACACGTTGGTAAGCCTCCGGCGCGGTGAATTAAAGGAGGATCTGA
Organism: Verrucomicrobiota bacterium; assembly: GCA_038749915.1. Lineage (GTDB taxonomy): Bacteria > Verrucomicrobiota > Verrucomicrobiia > Verrucomicrobiales > DEV007 > JBCDHN01. The sequence goes on from JBCDHN010000401.1 coordinate 1,723, forward strand.
CTCTGGATGCTGTGATCGGTCTCAATACTGGGATCACTGGTAAGTTGGAATTTTCAGTGGTTGGGGCAGGTGCTACCGCGGTGGAAGTCACCGGTTCTGGCGTCATCAGTGGCAAGCGTGGGGAGGCGGGGATCAACACGACTTTATCAGTCGAGAGTCTTCCTGTGCTCCTCGAGCTCGCCAACCTACAGATCAAAGAAGATGGGCTCGAATATCAACTGGTAGGCTTGGAGGGAACGGCTCAGATCAATCTTCGTTCTAACCAATTACAATTCGGAGATGTGGATCTTCGTTCCCGTCTCGCCGGGCTCACCTACGGCGACTTCAAGCTTGGGGAAGCTGATTTGATGGTGACGGATGATTCCGGTTCCCTCAGGCTTACCACCAGCGAAGTGGAGGCTGCTTATGAGCCGGACATTTCCGGAAAGGGAACGGTTGAGGCAAACCTGAAGCTTGGATCGACACTGGAGACATCCCTTGTCGATGGGGTTGTTCGCATGACTTCGATGGATCTTTTCGGGATTCCGTTGGCGCCTTTTGAGATGCCGATGAAGGGCAACCTCAACACGCTTCAATTCGGGCCAGGGGGAGCGACTTTCCACGACCTTGCCGGGGTGGTTTTGGCTGGGGTTGAGTTCAGCGTTGAAGATATGTCGAAGCCGGTGATTCACGGAACAGGAACCGGAATTCTCGGGGTGCAGTTGCCTGGCTTTGTTGCTTCCCCGCCCAATGAACTCAGTTTGGAGGGAGCCGTTTCGTTGCCAGTAACCGCACGCTTCAAGGCGGCTGCCGATGAACAGGAGTTCTTGATCAAAGTCAATTTGCCGGATGAGAAGGCGACCTCCGAAGAACTGGGATTTGATCTCAGCGGAACGGGGAGTTTCGAATTCCATTCTCGATTCTCAGAGGCTAGTTCGGAGACTGGGGTGAATTTTGCACTCCCCAGTTTCGAATGGTCCAAGGGAGGCGACACGCTGGCTCTTCTCGAAAATCTTGAGCTTGAAGCTGTCCTGGCCGGAGGAAGTGCCACGGCCGAGGGTGGCGGAAGTTTGAACGGCAAATCATTCCCGATCGCGTTGACCTATGAGGCTGACGGAGATTCTCAGAAGACTGAAATCGTGATCGATTCCATTGCGCTGCGGGATGAGACCTGGCTCGGAGAACTGATTGAGGGCTGGGAGGGAAGCCGACTTTCCGGAGATCTGAAGCTGGTGACAAGCATCCTGAATAACGATGGAGCTATCACGCCTCGAATCGCGGTGACCCTTGCTCACGGCTCTCTGGAATATCCGGATGGAGAGACCAGTGCGACGGGCGTGACTGGAGCAATCGAAGTCGTTTCATTGGACCCTTTCAAGTTGGCGCCGCGAACTACACTCCGGGCAGAGCGCATCTCAACTTCCGCTGATATCGACCTCACGAACGCTCGGCTTAGTTTCAGCGTTCTCGAAAGTGGAGCAACCAGGCTGGACGCGTTTTCGGCTCAGGTTTTTGGGGGTCAGATCTCGCTGGGCCAGTCCGTTACCATCCCGATCGATGGCAGCGCCTACACGCTTCCCATTTCACTGAAGTCGATTCAAGCGGCGCAGATTATGGAGTTTTTCCCCCAATTTGAAGGAGAGATCGATGCTGCGGTAAGTGGCCGGATTCCGATCGGGGTGACGGCGGAAGGGAATCTGCAAATTCTGGTCGGAAGTCTGGCCCTCGATCCGGATTATCCTGCCACGCTTCGCTACGATGCGACCGGACTTCTAACCAAGGATCTGAGAAAGCGAAGTCGCGCCTTCAGGATCAATCAGCAGGTGGAGCGAGCCCTCGGGAATCTCTCGATTGATGGGCTCGAAGTCGAATTGCTGGATCAATCGGATGCCGAGCATCGTGCCATCGTCAAGCTGAACGGCGTTGGGGTGGACGAATCGGTTCAAGTTCCGGTGACGCTCAACGTCCGGGTTGAGGACAAGGAAGACATTTTGCGCAAGATTCTCGACAATGTTGTCTTAAGTGGAATCAAACTGAGCTTTTGAGATTTACCTGAGCCCAACCTTCTCGCACTCTTCCTTCCTGCCATCACTCCAATTTCCAAACCTAGCCTCAACATGCAAACTCTCCGACTGCGATTCCTCCTCCCTCTGACCCTGCTGATCTTCGCCGCGCTGGGCGTTTCGAGCTGCGTTCGCGTGCGAATCGATCCCGTTGAAATCAATCTAAACGTGAAGTTGGAAACCGTGGATCAGGAGTTGGATGACTTTTTTGCCGGATTGGACGCCGCTGATCCCACTCTCAAGTGAATACCTTGCAAATATCAACCGCCATAACGACTGCTATGATAGCCATGAATCGAATTTACGTTCCACTCTTTGTGATTTTCGCACTGTTCAC
>JBCDHN010000402.1:0-4099 GCA_038749915.1 Verrucomicrobiota bacterium
AAAGAAAAAACCGCCGAGAAACAGACCATCGGATCTGAGCAGAGCGGAATGAAGTCCACCAAGAAAGAGGAGGTGGTGGAAGTCCCCGGAAATCTGGATTTGCCGGAAGTAGAAGCCAGTGAAGAGATTCAGGTCAGACTCAAGCTGGTTCAGAAGTCACAAATCGAGCACCTGAACGAGGTGATGTACAGCAGCGCGTTTGGCCTTTATGAATACGAAGTTGAGGAAGTCTACAAAGGCAATTATCCCCACAAAACCCTACGACTTGCTCACATGATTGTGCTCAACAAGAAATTCACCGGCCCCAACAAGTTCGAGCCGGGCGACGTCTATCACCTGACTCTGGTGATGATGAAGAAGTATCCGAGCCTGCAGCGAGTCCAAATGGTTGACCAGCTCGACCTCAACCTCGACCTCCCGATTTACATCTGTAAGTTTTAGACTAGTCCGAAAAAAGAGCCCGGCATCTGCCGGGCTTTTGAGGTTTTCGAATTGCCCCAGTTCTGGGGAACCAATCCTGTCGATGGGAGAATCTCTCGACCCTAGCTCTTGGCGCCGACCAGCTTGCTCATCGCGCTTTTGTAGCGAGCGGCAGCATTTTTGTGAATGACGTTCTGCTTGGCAGCCTTATCCACCGACTTGAAGAAAAGCTTCAACTGCTCTTCAGCTTCATCCTTGGTTCCCTCCTCAACGGCGGTCTGAACTTTCTTGCGGAAAGTCTTCACCCGTGTCTTAACGGAGCGGTTGCGCAAGGTGCGTGCCTTGGTCTGGCGAACGCGTTTTTCGGCTGACTTAATGTTCGGCATGAGATGCTTCGATTTGGTGGGCCGGGAACCTAGGGCGATCGGGCTTCTTGTCAAGAACCATGCGACTGAAATATCGGAGCGGAAACCAGCCCCCAGAAATCAGGGTAAAGAAGTTCCTCACGAAGATGACAAATCCGGTTCGTTGAGCCCGTGTTACGCTTGGACCCATCAACTCATGAGCGATCATCCAACGGCCAAATCATCCTGCTCAGGCCCCATTCGCCGCCGCAGCTTCCTCGAAGTCGGTGGCCTCAGCATGGCGGGCCTCGGCTTGAGTGATTTCCTGCGATTTCAGGCAAACGCAGCGTCTCAGGGCCAATCGTCGGCCTCGAAAGACGACACGTCGGTGATCTTTGTCTGGCTTCCGGGAGGACTCCCTCACATGGAAACCTACGACATGAAGCCGGATGCACCGATGGAATATCGGGGAGAGTTCCGCCCCATTCGCACCAATGTTCCGGGGATCGAAGTCTGTGAACTGCTGCCAAGACACGCCAAGATTGCCGACAAGTTTTCCATCATCCGCTCCATTCATCATGAGTTTGCGGACCATGGAGGAGCTCATAAACGGATGATGACGGGCCGCCGCCCGAAAACTCCGACGGGAACCGTCAATGACGCACCAGCGGTTTCCAGCGTGGTCAAGAAGATGCTGGGTGGCTCAACCCGCTACGGGCTTCCCACCTGCGTCGCAGCGGCTGATTCCGGCAGAACCGGGATCGATACCTTCGCCATGGGCCCGGCCTATCTCGGCGCCGCCAACACGCCATTCATGGTCGGTGGAGATCCCAGCAAATCCGACTTCAAGGTGAAGAGCATCGGTGTGAAAGAGGAAATGGCCGATCGAATTGATGATCGCCTGGCCATGTTGCGGGGGATGGACACCTTCCGACGTGACCTCGACAAGAGTGGCGCCATGGACGCGATGGACTCCTTCAACCGCCAGGCAATGGAAATGCTCATGAGCGATGCGGTACGCAATGCGTTTGATCTCAGCCAGGAATCGGACCGAAGCCGCGAACGCTATGGCCATCATCCTTACGGTCAGCGAAGTTTGCTGGCGCGGCGCCTTGTCGAGGCTGGAAGCCGATTCGTCACCGTCGTTTGGGAGCGTCCCCACACCAATGTTCCCAAGAACTGCACTTCCAACTGGGACTCACATGCGGTCAACTGCCACATCTTTGAGGACTGCAGATGGAGGATGCCCAGTTACGACCAGGCACTGACCGCCTTAATCGAAGACATTTACGATCGCGGGCTGGATGAAAAGGTCATGATTGTCGTTGGAAGCGACTTCGGCCACACTCCAAAGATCAACCCGCAGCGCGGAAACAAGTCCGGAGTTGTCCAGCCCGGTCGCGATCATTGGCCCAAGGCGATGTCCGTGCTCGTCTCTGGAGGCGGAGCGCCAATGGGGCAAGTGATCGGGGCAACCAACGCCAAAGGCGAGCACCCGGTGGAACGGGTCATGACGCCGAACGATCTCTGGGCGACGGTCTATCAACATCTTGGAATCGACTACAATCACTATTTGAAGAATTTGGAGGGGCTACCGATGCAAATCCTGCCATTTGGGAAGCCCATCAAAGAATTGGCGTCAAACTTGGGCTAAAAAAGGGTGCCTTATTACCTACCTCGAAAGAGGAGACAAAAAAGCCGATTGCTCTTGGAGCGATCGGCTTTTTTTGACGGCCTGATTGCAGGCTTGGTCGAAAAATCCAGGGGGCTCTGTGCCCCCCAAACTTTCAAACGATTGGCATCGGGCGGGTCTCGTGACCGTTCCGTGCGTTCAACTTAGTTCATCCCGTGGAGTGGGTTGGCCTTGTTCTTTGATCCCAGCGCCAGCAAGAGGTGAGTCAAGCTGGGGCAGTAACGGACAATATCCTCGGCCAATTCACGAAGTTCCTCCTCGCTTGCGATCGGTTCCGTAAGTTCACGATCGACCGCGTTGATGAGGTCTTGGGCTTCTGGGTTGGATTCGTTGAGGTTCATTGGTGTGTGTGGCGTAGTAAGTGGTTCTTCTTTAACTAGTTACGCTTGTCCTCAAGTCTCTTTATATGGTTTCGTTAGTGTTAGGGTCACGACCTAATTCACCAGATTTACGCAAATCGCGAATCCTTTCTCCAAGTAAAACGTTTGCCGTCTCGGCAACGTTTTTCCCATAGAGCCCAGAACCAGTGAGTTCCTCAAGGAAATCACGGATCTGTGGAGTGGTCGAAACAGTGATCTGCACTGCCTCAACCAGATTTTTCGCGCGGGCCATCTGGCTATTTGGTCGTTATGTCTGGAAAAGAATGGCATTCTTATCCTATTTAAGTCAATTAACTTTCTGTTGTTTTTTCGAATAGCCAAAATTGACTACTCAGCACGGTTTAAATAGTAATTATAGAAAGTCAAGTAAATAAGACTTTTTACCTGCTCAAACGGTTGCATGCCCCCAATTGGAGCGGCTTTCTTCCTCCCATGAATGAAGATTCCCAAACCGAGATCGCCACTTTGGGCGCCGGATGCTTTTGGTGCGTTGAGGCCATTTTCGAACGCTTGGAAGGCGTAACCGATGTCAAGAGTGGCTACATGGGCGGCCCTGTCTCAGATCCCACCTACCAAGCCGTCTGCACCGGACAAACAGGGCACGCCGAAGTGGTGCAGGTCACGTTCGATCCCTCGCAAATAACCTTTGAGAAACTTCTCGAATGGTTTTGGCAACTCCATGATCCCACTACGCTGAACCGACAGGGAAACGATGTCGGCACCCAATACCGATCTGCCATCTTCTATCACTCCGAAGAGCAGCGGGAGGCAGCGCAGCAGGCTAAAGAAAAAGCTGACGCTTCAGACCAGTTTGATCGGCCGATCGTCACCGAGATCACTGAAGCATCCACGTTCTGGGTGGCTGAGGAGTATCATCAGGACTTTTTCCGCCTGAACCCCACTCAACCCTATTGCAACGCGATCATCCCGCCAAAGCTCAGGAAACTGGGATTGGATTGATTTGTAGCTATCAGCGGAAATTCGGTTCATTCTCATCCTGAACCTGTCGAAGGATGACGCGAGTTGCGCTCTCTAGGGCATTTTCGATGCAGCGAGGAGATTTGGGCTTCAGCAAGGCGTTGTGAAGGAGCAGAGCGAACTCTGTGACTGAGCCAGAACGCAGCTGAAGGCCGAAGCTTCCGCTGTCTACAATCACCGGCGAAGCCGCACTCGATCCTGACCAGACCCATCTTCATCGGCCACAGGTTTAGTTCATAGGCCTAAGTCCGACAGAATCCTAGGCCATCTGCCGCTCCAGCCCG